>NZ_JBIUYD010000024.1:32544-81372 GCF_044744345.1 Kitasatospora sp. NPDC087315
CGGCGGCCCGGCGGGCGCGGCCCCCCCCCCCCGGGCCCCGCCGCCCCCCCGCCCCCCCCCCCGGGCGCCCCCCCCCCCCCCCGGCGCCGCGGGGGGGGGGGGGGGGGGGCCCCCCCCCCCCCACGGCCCTCGCGCACGCTGCCGGGGCCGCCGACCGCCCCGACTCCGAGGGGGATCTCCCCGCCGCCACGGCCGTCATTTACGCTGGTCACGTGCTCATACTCGTTCGCCGCCGCCACGTGGACCTGCTCCGCGTCACGAGCATGTCCTGTCGACGCTCCGGCTGAACCTCGCGCCTCCCACCCTCAAGCGCGGCCCCACCCGGCCGCCTCCCCCTCCCGGCACCCGGGGCACCCGCCGCACCAGGCGTGGCCCCGGCGCCCCCGGTCGACCACCGGGACCGGCCGGGACGAGACCCAGCGGATGTCACCCATGACGCAGCAGCGCCCCTCCTCCAGCTCCTCCTCCGCCCCCGCGGACGACGCCCTCCCGGTGATCGACCTGTCGCTCGCCGACGGCGGTCCCGACGACCGGCTCCGGCTGCACGACGAGCTGCGGGCCGCGGCCACCGGCGTCGGCTTCTTCCAGCTCGTCGGCCACGGCGTGACCCCGGCCGAGACGGCCGCCCTCACCGACGCGATGCGGGCCTTCTTCGCGCTCCCGGAGGCCGACCGGCTCGCCGTGAGCAACCTGAACTCCCCGCACTTCCGCGGCTACACCCGCACCGGTGACGAGCGCACCGGCGGCAGCCGGGACTGGCGCGACCAGCTCGACATCGGCGCCGAGCTCCCCCCGCACGTACCGGGCCGGGGGGAGCCGCCCTACTGGTGGCTGGAGGGCCCGAACCAGTGGCCCGAGGCGCTCCCGGAGCTGCGCACCGCCGCCCTCGGCTGGATCGACCACCTCGACGCGGTCGCCCGCCGGCTGCTGCACGAGCTCCTCGCCGCGATCGGCGCCCGCCCGGACTTCTACGACCAGGCCTTCGCCGGCCACCCGCACCTGCGGCTCAAGCTGGTCCGTTACCCCGGCACCGCCCCGGACGGCGCCGGCCAGGGCGTCGGCGCGCACAAGGACTACGGCTTCATCACCCTCCTCCTCCAGGACACCGTCGGCGGCCTCCAGGTGGAGCGCGCGGACGGCAGCTTCCTCGAAGTCCCGCCCATGGCGGGCGCCTTCGTGGTCAACCTCGGCGAGCTGCTGGAGGTGGCCACCGACGGCTACCTGAAGGCCACCAGCCACCGTGTGGTCAGCCCGCCCGGCGCCCGCGAGCGCTTCTCGGTCCCGTTCTTCTACAACCCCCGCCTCGACGCCCACATCGAGCGCCTCGACTTCCCGCTGGCCCACCACGCCCCCGGCGCCACCCAGGACCCGGACAACCCCCTCTACGCCGACTTCGGGCTCAACGAGCTGAAGGGCTACCTGCGCGCCCACCCCGAGGTCACCCGCCGCCACCACCCCGCCCTGGCCGACACCGCCGCACGCTGACCGGCCCGCACCCTCCACCCGGGATTCGGGCTCAACGAGCTGAGGGGCTACCTGCGCGCCCACCCCGAAGTCAGCCGCCGCCGGCCCGCGCCCTCTACCGGCCGAGGGCGCGGGCCGGTTCCGCGTCTCCGGGGTCCACCCGGCCCGGTGGTGACGGGGGCAGGCAGTGGACCGGGGCTGAGCGACACTGTCACACTTCCGCTGTCACAGCAGTGGTGCGACAGAGGTGGAGGCGGCGGATGGGGGCGCGTGAGGTGGGGGTGCGGCTGACGGTGGACGAGTTGGCCGCGCGGGCCGGGGTGACGGTGCGGACGGTGCGGTTCTACGGGACGAAGGGGCTGTTGCCGCCGCCGGTGCTGGGGCCCCGGCGGGTGGGGCTGTACGGGGCGGAGCATCTGGACCGGCTGGGGCTGATCGGGGAGTTGCAGCGGCAGGGGCTGACGCTGGCGGCGATCGAGCGGTATCTGGCGCGGCTGCCGCAGGACAGCACGCCGCTGGATCTGGCGATCCACCGGGCGCTGGTGGCGTCGTGGACACCGGAGGCGGCCGAGGAGGCGGGCCGGGTCCAGCTCGAACGACGGGCCGGGCGGGGGCTGTCGGAGGAGCAGCTGGACCGGCTGGTGGCGATGGGGGTGCTGGAGCGGACGGCGGACCCGGAGGTGTTCCGGGTGGATCCGGGGCTGCTGCCGCTGGGGGTGCGGGTCCTGGACGTGCCGATCCCGCTGGAGACGCTGCTGGCGGCACGGACGGTGGTGCTGGAGCACAGCCGGGCGACGGCGCACGAGTTGCAGCGGCTGTTCCGGGAGACGGTGTGGAAGCCGTACCGGGAGAGCGAGCCGGCGCCCGAGGAACTGGAGCGGATGAAGGAGTTGACCGACCACATCCAGCCGATGGTCGCGCAGGCACTGGTGACGGCGTTCCAGCGGTCGCTGCGGGAGGAGTTGGGCGAGGCCGCGCGCGACGGCGCGGGCTCGCCCGGCTGATCGGCGCCGGGCCGGTACCGGTCCCTACCGGCGGCGGTGACGATGGCCGGGTCGGGTGACGGTGGGTTACCGCGTTCGGCCTGTTACCGCGTTCGGCCTGTTACCGGGGTCGGCCTGTTACCGGGGTCGGTCGCACACGGTGCGCTCACGCCACAGGCCGGACGGCCTTGGCGGCCGATGCCGGACGGCTGTCAACGGGACGCGCCAAAGTGCTGGCCACGCATAAGGATTGACGCTTTGTCACCAGGCGACCGCCACGTGTCCTTGCGGGGGTGCGCGGCGTCGTCCGACACTGACGGGATCGTCTCCTCACGGAATGGATCCGTCTCATGGCGCACCGTAAGGTCTACCTCGCGGTTGGCAGGAAGAACACCCGTGCTCAAGCGGAAGGTCTTCCTGCCGGCCGAGGCCAGCAAGGCCGGCGGTTCGCGGAAGTCGTACTCGGCCACGTTCTTCGACTCCGTCGGCAACTTCTACGCCCTCGACTCCGCCGGCAACGTCAACCACCTCGACCTCACGGGCGCCACCATCCCCGACCGGGCCGAGCGGATCGGCCACGGAAAGATCCCCGTCGACGAGCTGGAGGTCATGAACGGGGCCGGGCGCATCACACCGATGCCCATCCCGCCCAGCTACGACGAGATCGTCGTGAAGAAGAAGTTCAACGGCTCGTGGGGCAGCAGGACCTACAGCTTCGAGCTGACCCTCACGGCCGTCGGCAGGACCAGCGGCAAGGGCCATGACGTGAGCAGGTTCCGGATCTCGTTCGACCTGCCGACGGTGCCCGGGACGAAGGTCGAGGCATCCGGCGTCGACGTCACCTACGCGGACGGCAAGGCCTACATCGACTCCCAGGCCGATCAGCTGCTGTCAGCGGGGACGTCACGGCCCATCGGCGTACAGATCACCGTCCCCGGCGACCCCGACAAGCTCCCGAAGGAGTACCCGCTCGACGGGCTGAAGGCCACCCGCCTGGCCTGACCCCCGCCCCGGGCCGCCGCGCTCTCCCGCGATCGCGGCGGCCCGCACCCTGTCCGGTCCGGGCGACGCCGGGTGCCGCAGTCGGAGCACTCGGCGGCCTCGGGCGGGGCCCCGGTGCACGGCTCCCGGGCGGAGCCTCGGCACGGACGGCGGCGGGCCGAACCGGGTGCCAGGACCGACCGCCGCTCCGCGTACAGGACTTCGGCAACTTCTTCGCCAAGCACACGGACGATGTCTACCAGGACCTGTTCTCGCTCCTCCACCTCACCCACAAGTCGAACGGGAACATCACCCTGGTGAGCCAGTGGAGCAACGAAGACCCCAAGCTCCTGGAGGCTTTCGTCGACGAAATCGAGAAGGGTGGGCCGGCTCTCCTCGACGAGCCGACCGGCCGGTCCCGGAGTCGGGCCGGCCGGTCGGCGGAGCAGCCGGGGAGGCCCCTGGCTCTCAACGCCGGGGAGGAGACGCCCGGTCAGGAGCGGCCGAGGGTGAGGGTGTAGAACTGCGCCCCGGCGGGGGCCGTGGTGACGCCGTAGTCGTAGCTGGTCGACCGGATGGTGAGGCCTGCGGCTTCGGCGTGGGCGAGGAGGTCGGGCTCGCGGTAGGGACGGATCCGGTCGCAGGTGGTGAACTCCTCGCGCAGGCCGCCGCTGTCGTCGTGGAGGCGGTAGCGGCGCTCGATCCGGTGGCACCCGTCGTCGAGCACGGTGATTCTCTTGTCCCGGGCGAGGAGGCCGTGGGCGTACGGACGCCGGTAGTCCGGACGGAACTCCTCGTGGTGCTGGACGGCCTTCGGGACGAAGCCGTCGAGGACGAGGACGCCATCGGGTTCGAGAAGGCCGCGGGCGGCGGCCAGGAAGTGGTGCAGTTCGCCCGGCGCCGTGAGGTAGGTGACGAGCGAGTACGGCGCCAGGACGGTGGTGAACGGCCCGCGCAGAGCAAGGCGCTGGAGGCTCATCCGGGCCACCCGGGGAGTCAGGTCCAGCACGGCCGCGTTCCGGCGCAGGCGGCGCAGCATCGGCAGGGACAGGTCGATGCCGATGGCGTCCGCGCCGTCCCGCAGGAGCGGGAGCAGGATGCGCCCGGTGCCGCAGCCGAGTTCGAGGGTGCGGCCACCGCGTCGCCGACAGAGGTCCCGGTACCAGCCGATGTCGTCGTGGGGCATGCTGTGCCCCATGTCCTCGGCGTAGATGTCGGCGATCAGGTCGTAGGACCAGGTGTCCGGCTGGGCGTTCACGGCGGTGTCGCTTCCTGCTGGGAGGGGTCAGACGAGGTCGCCCGGCGTGACCCGCAGCGGCAGTCCGGCGGTGCGGGCCTGGTGCCAGGAGAGTGCCTGCTCGGCGAACATGGCGCTCCAGACGTTGAGCTGGAGCGGCCGGGCGGCCGGGTCGAAGGGGATGGCGCCGTCGGCGCGGACCCTGGCGGCGAGTGCGGCGGCCGTCCGGTCGAGGCCGGGTTCGTCGCGGTGCAGGAGCAGGCCGAGGCGCAGGGCCTGGGCCATGACGTCGCTGCGTCGGACGGTGGGCGTGTCGAGTGATTCGGGCAGCGTGCCGGCCGGGTCGCACTGTCCGAGGAGCTCCGCGAGGACGGCGGTGGCTGCGGCGTGGTCGGCACCGGGTGAGGTGAGGTGGCCTTCCAGGAAGTACAGGGTGGGGTGCAGCGGGTGGTCGAAGGCCCGGGCGGGGTCCGGGCGGTGGCGGGTCAGGTGACGGGCACAGGCCTGGGCGAGGGCCGGTGGCAGCGGTACGACGGCCGCGGCGGCGAGGACGCGGGCGGCGGCCTTGGCGAGGAAGGGGCCGCTGCGGGTGGACCAGCGGGGTGCGGGCGGGGCCGCTCCGGGCTCGGGGCGGAACGGGCGGAGCGTTCCGTCGTGGTCCACGAAGTCGACGAGTGCTGTCAGCAGTGCCCGCAGGGCCCGCTCGGGCGGGTTCAGCAGCCCGGCGCGGGTGGCCGCGGTGAGGCCGCCGACGAGCATGGCGAGGTCGAAGAAGAACTGGGCGTCGTTGCGCCAGTCCTTCTCCGCCGCGCCGTGGAGGTGGATGCGGGTCGGCGGCAGCGGGCCGGTGGTGCAGCGGCGTTCGACCCACTCGGCGGCGGCGCGTGCCGCGGGTTCGCGCCGCGGGTCGGCCGGCAGGTGCGGGGAGGCGAGCCAGTGCAGGTAGTAGCCGGTGATCTCGCCGTAGACGTAGGCGGCGCGGCCGTCGGGTGCGAGTGCGCCGGCGACCGCCCCGTGCTCGCTGCCGTGCCGCTGCTGGGCCGGTCCGTCGAGAAGCCATTCGCGCAGGGCGCTGGCGGCGTCGGTCATGCGGTGGCCTCCCGGGCGGGGTTCGGCTGTCCCGGGCCGGACGTCCTCGGCCGGCTGCGGATGAAATGGGCGAGCCGCCGGGCGATCCGCTCTCCGGCCCGGCCGTCCCCGAACGGGGCGGTGCGGTCGAATGCCTGGGCCCTGGGCCTCGGTGCGGCGAGCAACTCGTGCGCGGCGTCGAGGACCAGCTGCGGGTCGGCCGCGACCAGCCGGGTGGTGCCGGTGGTGAGGGCCTCCGGGCGCTCGGTGTTCTCGCGGGCCACGAGCACGGGGACACCCAGGTACGGCGCCTCCTCCTGGATCCCGCCCGAGTCGGTGACCACGAGGGCGGCACGGGCCAGCGCGTGGACGAAGACCGGGTAGGGCAGCGGGTCGGTCAGCGTGATGCGGGGGTGACCGGCGAACCGGCGCTGCAGGCGCGCCCGGACCGCGGGGTTGGGATGCTGGGGGCAGAGCACGTGCAAGTCCGGCCGGGAGCGCAGAAGTTCGAGGACCGCCAGGCAGAGCGGGTCGAGGCGTCGACCGACGTTCTCGCGGCGGTGGAAGGTCACCACGACCAGCGGGGCGCGGGGCGGTACGAGTTCCCGCAGGGCGTGGGGGGCCGGGCGGCCGAGCGTCTCGCGCAGGACGTCGATGATGGTGTTGCCGACGGTCTCGACGCACCTGCCGGTGATGCCTTCACGGCGGAGGTTGGCGGTGGCCTCGGTGGTGGGGGCGAAGTGCAGGTCGGCCAGGGAGCCGACGCGGCGGCGGAACAGTTCCTCCGGGAAGGGGCGTAGCGGGTGCGCCGTACGCAGCCCCGCCTCGACGTGTGAGAGCGGCACACCGGCCGCGCGCGCGGCGAGCGCCCCGGCGTAGGTGGTGGAGGTGTCGCCGTGGACGACCATCAGCCGGGGCGCCAGGCGCCGGATCGCCTCGTGCACGGCCTCGCGCAGGCCCCGTACGGTGGCGGCCAGCGAGCCGGAGCCGCGGGACGGGGCGAGGCCTTCGGTCGGGGCGAGGCCGAAGGGTGCGAGCGCGGCGGCCACCATGCCGGGGTGCTGGCCGCTGTCGACGAGGACCGTCTCCACACCCCGCTCCGGTAACGCGCGCAGCAGCGGGATCAGCTTGAGTGCCTCGGGTCTGGTCCCGGCGAGCAGCACGGCGGGCCCGTGCGGGGGCTGTGGGTCGGGCGAGTCGGAGGTCACGATGGTGTTCTCTTCCCTGGGCCGGATCGGCGTGAACGCGGAATCTCACATTCACTCAGATCTCGTCGGCCGGGCCGGCCTGGCGGCCGGATGCGGGCCGAGGCTTCCGTCGGATCGAGCACCGGAACCGCGCCGGAGCCGGACCAGGGCTGCACGAACCGTCGCGGAGCGGGGCGGTTGCGGGGCGGTTGCAGGACGGTCGCGGCTCAGGCCTGCCGAGCCGCGACCACTGACCACCCGTTGGATCAGCACACCCGACGGCCCGGCACCGGCTGGTCGGTGAAGGTCCGGCCCTCGGCGGCGATCCGTTCCAGCAGGGCGGGCGGTGCGAAGCGCTCGCCGTGGGCGGCGGCGAGTTCGCGGGCGCGGGCCGCGAAGCCGGCCGGGCCGCCCGGGTAGCCGTTGATGTACTGGAGGACGCCGCCCGTCCAGGCCGGGAAGCCGATGCCGAGGATGGAGCCGATGTTGGCGTCGGCGACCGAGGTGAGCACGCCCTCCTCCAGGCAGCGCACCGAGTCCAGGGCCTCGCTGAAGAGCAGCCGCTCCTTGAGGTCCTCGAACGGAACCCCGGAGGGATCTGAGGTGGGCTCTGCGGTGGGCTCTGCGGTGGGCTCTGCGGTGGGCTCTGCGGTGGGCTCTGCGGTGGGCTCTGCGGCGCCCGGGCGGGCGAAGTGCTCGCGCAGGCCGGGCCAGAGCCGCCCGCGCCGGCCGTCCTCGTCGTACTCGTAGAAGCCGGCGCCGCCGCTGCGGCCGGGGCGGCCGAACTCGTCGACCATCCGGTCCACCACGGCGTCCGCCGGGTGGGCCGCCCAGCTGCCGCCGGCCGCCTCGGCGGCGCGCCGGTACTCGTCGCGGATCCTGCGGGGCAGGGTCAGCGTCAGCTCGTCCACCAGCGAGAGCACCTTGGCGGGGTAGCCGGCCTGGGCGGCGGCCTGCTCGACGGTGGCCGGGTCGACGCCCTCGCCGACCATCGCCACGCCCTCGTTGATGAACCGGCCGATGACCCGGGAGGTGAAGAAGCCGCGCGAGTCGTTGACCACGATCGGGGTCCGGTCGATCTGCCGGACCAGGTCGAACGCGCGGGCCAGCGCCTCGTCACCGGTCTGCGGCCCGCGGACGATCTCCACCAGGCGCATCCTGTCGACCGGCGAGAAGAAGTGCAGGCCGATGAAGTCGGCGGTGCGCCCGACGCCTTCGGCGAGCAGGCCGATCGGGAGGGTGGAGGTGTTGGAGCAGAGCAGCGCGTCCGGTGCGACGACTCCCTCGATCTCCTGGAACACCTTCTGCTTCAGCTCGGGGTTCTCGAAGACGGCCTCGATCACGGCGTCACAGCCGGCCAGGTCGGCGGCGTCGGCGGTGGGGGTGATCCGGGCCAGCAGTTCGTCGCGCGCCGCCCCGGTGGAGCGTCCGCGCGCCACGGCCTTCTCCAACAGCCCTGCGGAGTAGGCCTTTCCGCGTTCGGCGGCCTCGACGGTGACGTCCTTGAGCAGCACCTCGATCCCGGCCCTGGCACAGGCGTACGCGATGCCCGCGCCCATCATTCCGGCGCCGAGCACCGCGACCCGCCGGACCTCGCGCCTGGGGATGTCCTTCGGGCGTCCGGCACCGGAGTTGACGGCCTGCTGGTCGAAGAAGAGCGCCTGGATCATGTTCGTGCTGGTCTGCCCGCAGGCCAGCTCGGTGAAGTAGCGGGCCTCGGTGACCATCGCGGTGTCGATGTCCACCTGGGCGCTCTCGACGGCCGCCGCGAGGATGTTGCGCGGCGCCGGGTACGGCGCGCCGGCCAGCCGCTTGCGCAGGCCGGCCGGGAAGGCGGGCAGCTGGGCGGCGAGCGCCGGGGTGGCGGGGGTGCCGCCGGGGATCCGGTACCCCTTGACGTCCCAGGGCTGGACGGCGGTCGGGTTGGCCTCGATCCAGGCGCGCGCCCGCGCGGTCAACTCCTCGGGGCTGGAGACGATTTCGTGGACAAGTCCGTGCTGGAGGGCTTGCGCGGGCCGGTACTGGCGGCCTTCGAGCAGCACCTTCAGCAGGGCGTCGGTGATGCCGAACAGCCGTACCGTCCGCACCACTCCGCCGCCGCCCGGGAGCAGGCCGAGGGTGACCTCCGGCAGGCCGATCCGGCTTGCCGGGGCGTCCAGGGCGATCCGGTGGTGGCAGGCGAGCGCGATCTCCAGGCCGCCGCCGAGCGCGCTGCCGTTGACCGCGGCGACCACCGGCTTGCCGAGGGTCTCCAGGCGGCGCAGGGCGCGCTTGATCCGCATCGACTTCTCGAAGACGGCGGCGGCGTCCCCCGGGCGGGCCGCGGAGAGCATCCGGAGGTCTCCCCCGGCGAAGAAGGTCTTCTTCGCCGAGGTGACGACGACGCCGCGCAGTGCGTCGCCGAGGCCGGCGAGCCGCTCGACGGCGGCTTCGAGGTCGGCCGTGAAGGCCTCGTTCATGGTGTTGACGGACTGGGTGGGGTCGTCGAGGACGAGGGTGACCAGGCCGTCCTGGTCCTGCTCCCAGCGGATGGTGGTGGTGTCGCTCATGGGGGTTCGGGTCTCCAGGTGAGCCGGGAACGGAGGTCAGATTCGCTCGACGACGGTGGCGATGCCCATGCCCCCGCCGACGCAGAGGGTGGCCAGGCCGTAGCGCAGGTCGCGCCGTTCCAGCTCGTCGATCAGGGTGCCGAGGAGCATCGCACCGGTCGCGCCGAGCGGGTGGCCGAGGGCGATCGCGCCGCCGTTGACGTTCACCTGGTCGTGCCGGAAGCCGAGTTCGCGGATGAAGCGCAGCGCGACGGCGGCGAACGCCTCGTTGATCTCGACCAGGTCGATGTCGGCCGCGGTCAGCCCGGCCTTGGCGAGCGCCTTGCGGGTGGCCGGGGCGGGGCCGGTGAGCATGATGGTGGGCTCGGAGCCGGAGACGGCGGCGGAGACGATCCGGGCGCGCGGGCGCAGCCCGTACCGTTCGCCGATCTCGCGGTTGCCGATGGCGACCAGGGCGGCACCGTCCACGATGCCGGAGGAGTTGCCGGCGTGGTGGACGTGGTCGATGGCCTCCACCCAGTGGTACTTCTGCAGAGCGACGGCGTCGAAGCCGCCTGCCTCGCCGATGGCCGCGAAGGACGGCTTGAGGCCGGCCAGGGTCTCCACGGTGGTGCCGGGCCGGACGAACTCGTCGCGGTCCAGCACCACCAGGCCGTTGCGGTCGCGGACCGGGACGAGCGAGCGGTCGAAGAGGCCGTCGGCCTGGGCCTTGGCGGCGCGTGCCTGCGACTCGGCGGCGAAGGCGTCGACATCGGTGCGGGAGAAGCCCTCGATGGTGGCGATCAGGTCGGCGCTCACGCCCTGCGGGACGAAGCCGGTCGCGTAGTTGGTCATCGGGTCCATCGCCCAGGCGCCGCCGTCGGAGCCCATCGGGACCCGGGACATCGACTCGACGCCGCCCGCGAGGACGAGGTCCTCCCAGCCCGAACGGACCTTGGCGGCGGCCAGGTTGACGGCTTCCAGACCGGAGGCGCAGAAGCGGTTCTCCTGGACGCCGGCCACCGTGTCGGGCAGGCCGGCCGCGATGGCGGCGATCCGGGCGATGTCGGAGCCCTGGTCGCCGATCGGGCTGACCACGCCGAGCACGATGTCGTCCACCGCGGCCGGGTCCAGCCCGGGGAGCCGGCGGCGCAGTTCGTGGATCAGGCTGACGACGAGGTCGATCGGCTTGGTGCCGTGCAGTGAGCCGGTGGCCTTGCCCCGGCCGCGCGGGGTGCGGATCGCGTCGTAGACGTACGCTTCGGTGGTCACGGTGGAGTGCCTTTCAGGCTCGGGGGGGCTGTCCGAGTTCGCGAGAGGTGGTCGGGGACTGTCAGGGGGCGGGGGTGTCGGGGCAGGGCTCGGGGCGGGGCCCAGGGCGGGCACGTCCCAGTCGCGGGCGACCTCGGCGGTGTGGACCCCCGGCCGGGCGGGCGGGCGGCGCAGCGCGCCGGGGGTGACGGAGAACCGCGGGGCGGGGGCGGGCTGGGTGACGCCCTCCTCCTCGACGTAGGTGCCGCGGGCGGCCAGGTGCTCGTTCACCGCCGCCTGACGCAGCGTCAGTACTGGTTCCACGCAGGCGTCGGACCCGGCGAAGACGGCCTCCCACTCGGCGCGGGTGCGGGTGGCGAAGCGGGCGGCGATCCGGGCGCGCAGTTCGGGCCGGCGGGCGGTGTCGTACTGGCCCGGCGCGTCCGGGCCCAGCTCCAGCAGACGGGCGAACTCGGCGTAGAACCGCGGTTCCAGCGCGCCGACGGCGAGATGGCCGCCGTCGGAGGCCCGGTACACCGAGTAGCAGGGCTCGCCCCCGTCCAGCAGGTTGGCACCCCGGCGGTCCTGCCAGTGGCCGGCGGCGAGCAGACCCCAGAGCATGCTGGTGAGGTGGGCGGCGCCGTCCACCACGGCGGCGTCGACGACCTGGCCGGCGCCGGTCGCGCGGGCGTGGTGCAGGGCGGCGAGCAGGCCGACGACCAGGTAGAGCGAGCCGCCCGCGTAGTCGCCGAGCAGGTTGACGGGGATGGCGGGCGCTTCGTCCGGGGAGCCGATCAGGCCGAGGACGCCGGCGACCGCCGTGTACCCGATGTCGTGGCCGGCCGTGGCGGCGAGCGGCCCGTGCTGGCCCCAGCCCGTCATCCGGCCGTAGACCAGGGCGGGGTTGCGGGCGAGGCAGGCGTCCGGGCCGACGCCGAGGCGTTCGGCCACGCCCGGGCGGTAGCCCTCGATCAGCAGGTGGGCCCGGTCGACGAGGTCCAGCACCAGGCCCGGCCCCGCGGGGGACTTGAGGTCGATCAGCACCGAGCGCTTGTTGCGGTTGGTGATGTCGTACGCCGGGTCGGTGCCGAGCGGCGAGGGGTCGGGCCGGTCGACGCGGACCACGTCGGCGCCGAGGTCGGCCAGCAGCATCGCGGCGAAGGGGCCGGGACCGATGCCGGCGAGTTCGACCACCCGGACGCCGGCCAGTGGGCCGGGGCCGGTCACGTCGGGGCTGTCTGTGTCACTCACCTGCTACTGCCCCTTCAAGGGTTTGACAGTAAAGCTGTAACACTCGCGATGATAGGGAAGCGACCGGCGGGTAACAAGACCTTCACCCCTCGCCCGGGACCGTGCCGGACTCCTCCACGGAATCCCTGGCAAACCCCTGTTGCGGCCCCCGCAACCCGAGGCCCGGAGGGTGCGTCAGTACACCGACGGACGGCCCGGTACGGTCGTCTCTGCTGTGGGAGGGGTTCTGACCTCTCGTCGGAGGAGAAGGAAGCAGACGCACACATGGTTTACCCAGGGTTCACCACCGGGCCGGTCGCACCGGCCCCCGCCACACCGTCGCCCAGCACGTCACCACTCGCCCGGCCGGTCAGCACGTCGGCCGGCACGCCGAGCCCTTCGCCCGGTCCGGCCCCGTCCGCGCCCACCACCCAGCTGGACAGCCCGCACGAGCTCAACGCCTCGGCCGGCATAGCCCGCCAGATAGCGACCGACCTCGACAACGCCAACGGCAAGGCCGGCCACGGCGCGCACAGCCTCGGCGAGTACGCGAGCACCGCCGCCACCAAGATCCGCGGGTTCTCCTTCGGCGGCGCCCTCACCAGCGCCACCGAACGCTGGACGCAGCAGTGCAAGACGCTGCACGACAAGCTGACCGGCACCGCCGACAAGCTCGACGAGACCCAGCGCAACTACGCCGCCAACGAAGCCCGCACGGCCGGCCAGTTCGGCTCGTCGCACTGAGGGAGGGGACCTCACGGACATGGTGTCATTCAAGGAACTGCACGAAGCCGACTTCTCCGGCGTCACCGACGCCGCCGAGGCCTGGGCCGGGGTGGCCAAGGCCCTCGGCTCGCTCGAGGGCCGGGTCGGCAAGGAGCTCACCAGCACCCCCCAGCGGGCCGGCTGGAAGGGCGCGGCCGCCGACGACGCGGGCCGGACGCTCCAGGGCATCGACACGGACTTCAAGCAGGCCGCAGGCGTCGCCACGGCCCTCTCTGCGATCATCCGCGACGCGGCCGAGGACTTCGCCGCCGCGCGCAAGGACCTCGACAACGCGATCCACGACGCGGAGTCGCAGCAGCTCACCGTCGCTGCCGACGGCACGGTCAGCTGGCCGCCGATAACCGGGCTGCCGCACAACGACCCCGACTCGCAAGAGGTCCAGCGCAAGTACCAGGCCGATATGAAGGGCAAGGCCGAGGGGATATCCACCCGGCTGACCAAGGCCGTCGAGAAGGCCACCGCCGCCGACCAGCGGGCCACCACCGCCCTGCAGACCGACATCGGCACCAGCACCACGTCCTTCAACGCCCACCCGCTCGGGGGCGGCGACGCGGCCGACGCCGACCGGGCCAAGCTGCTGCTCGCCAAGGCCGGCAGCCTCTCCGACGAGGAACTCAAGCGGCTGCAGGACCTGATGTCCGCCAACGCGGGCTCCAAGGAGTTCTCCACCACCCTGCTCAACGGCCTCAACGTGGGCGGCAAGACCGGCCCGGAGGCGCTGCTGGAGTACTCCAAGGTCTACGGCGACCTCGCGCACGGCAACCACAACGCCAAGGGCTACGAGGACGTCTACGGCAGCCTCTCCCAGGTCCTCGCCACCGCCACCAAGGACGGCGGCATGGGCAAGGAGTGGGAGGACAAGCTGCTCAAGGCCGCCCGCAAGCCCGGCGGTTCGGCGGCCGGGTACAACGACAACTACCCGGCGCTGACCGAACTGATGGGCGCCCGGGGCACCTTCGACAAGTCGTTCCTGGAGAAGGTCGGCAACGACCTGGTCGACTACGAGCGCAACAGCAAGCTCAAGGGCGAGGAGCTCTGGGGTCCCGCCTACACCGCGATCACGGGCAAGCAGGGCGACCCGATGGGCGGCCTGATGCGGGCGATGAGCCGCAACCCGGAGGCGTCCAAGGAGTTCCTCGACCCGGGCAGCAACAAGAACCTCGACTACCTGCTCAAGGACCGCAAGTGGCCCAACCAGGGCTACGAGCAGAACCAGATCGACGCCTTCGCCCGGCAGTCGTCGCGTGGTGCCTTCGGCGACGCCCTGGAGGCCGCCACCACCGGCCGCGACCCGCACGGCAACCAGCCGCCGGCCCGCCCGCACGACGAGGCGATGGCACGGATCATGTCCGAGACCATCACCACGATCGGCGGGGACAAGCCGGGCAACGAGAACAACCTGCCGGCCGGTCTGCGGCGCCCGCTGGGCAACATGATCGCCGACTACGCTCCGGACACGTACGAGATCCTCGGCAAGAACACCGGCGGCACCTCCGAAACCAGCAAGCTGACCATCGGACGCGATCAGCTCATCCGGACCATCAGGGGCGTCGCCGAGGACCCCGAGGCCTTCCGGGCCATCCACTACGCGGAGAGCCAGGAGATCGCCCGGCGACTGGACGGCTACCCCGCCGAGGCGTTCAGACCCGACTCCACCGGCCGCCCCGATCACCGGATCGAGGGATTCACGCAGGAGGCCGGCCAGGTCATGGGCGTACTCAGCGGCACCCGGTCGGACGTCGTCACCGATCACCGCGACGACGAGATCTTCAAGAACAACTGGCGGGCCAAGATGGACTACCACGTGATCGGCACGCCCCTGACGGCCATCCCCGTCGCCGGCGACCTGGTCCAACGGCTGGTCGACGTCGGCACGTCCGAGTACGCGAACGGGCTCAACGCCGACGCCGAGCTGAAGGCCTCGCAGGAACTGTCGAAGACGTTCTCCTCGGGCTACAACCAACTGGATGTCATGATCCGGGAACGCGCCCAGATCGCCGGACTGAGCACGGATGAGATCAACAGAACCGGTGGCGTGACCCAGAACCTGCTGCACCAGGTCGACACCAGCTACCACACCGGGGTCAACGAGACCTACCGCATGGCACTGGGCCGGAGCTGAGGAGCACCAGATGAATCAGCGAACGAACACCTCCAGCGACCAGCACCCGGACGCCGAGGGGATCGGTCCAAGGCTCGACTCTGCTCTCACCCGACGCGGTTTCACCACCCGGCGGCTGCGCCTGCGGGCGGCGGCCGTGATCGTGGCGATCACGGCCGGGGTCTCGGGGGTTCTGCTCTACAACCTGACCAACGTGCTCGGGCCGGACACGGTGTGCGGTGGCGCGGCAACGGCCGACGACCTGCACGCCGCTCTGGGACCGGGGCGGATCAGCGAGGAGAAGAGCTCCGGTTATTCGCCGACCGCCTACGACCGGACGAACAGCTGCGTGGCGACGGTCAGCTCCGGGCTGTTCGGCAAGTCCGAGCGGTCGGCGTCGTTCAGCATCGGGTTCAACCAGAACAGCGTCGCCTACCGGCCGGACCCTGACACCCGCCTGTTCTCCGGGGCCTCGGCCGGAGGCGTGACACCGGACAGGGCGTGGGCGCTGCTACCGGAGGGCTGCACGAAGGGCCTGTTCACGGACATCAACGTCGGCAAGGGCAGCCTGGACGGCGACCGTGCCGAAGGGGCCGCCCGGATGGCCGTGGCATACGCGAACCTGGTCGCCAAGGACAAGAACTGCGGGGACGGGAAGATGCAGGCACCGGGGAACCTGTCCGCCACGGGCTCGCCCCAGCCCGTCGACCCCGGCGGTATCTGCGGCCTGCCCGGCATGGCCCCGGCCATGAACCCCGGCATCAAGGACAGGTACCGCCAACAGGCCACCACCGCCTTCGGCCCGGTCTGGTCCTGCAGAATCAGCGACCCGAGCGACCAGAACACGCTCGCGTCCTTCACGATCACCACCGATGCACGGGTCACCGGCCTCGACCCGGAAGAGGCCCGCTCCGAGGCCTACGGGCGCTCGCGGTTCATCACGGCGCCGGGTGAGAACGTCGTCGCCACCTGCCAGGGAAAGGCGACGTACTTCCACCTCGAGCGGAGCTACGACCCGAGCGTGAGCGGCAGCGGGCTCTTCGCGGACGGCAAGGACCTCTGGAAGCAGTTCCTCACCGCCGGCGGCAAGGCGATCGGCTGCGAACCGCTCATCCCGTAAGCAGAAACGGATCCACGGGCCCGCCCGGGCAGCACGCCCGGGCGGGCCCGTCGCGTTGTCGTCGGCCCAGTCCTCCATGAACGAGCGGCGAGGCCGCCCCTGTGTCGCCCTGTGCGGCGAACTCCGGTGGTCATTCAGCACCTTCCGGCTTCTGTCGCGGTATCCCGCGAAGCACGTTTCGCACTCGGTGCAACCGCCCTCCGCTGAGCCACTCCGCGGCCCGTTCGGCGGCTGGGGTCGATATCACCTTCCGAAGGGGGGCAGCGCGAAGGCGCGCCGGTCCCTTCGTGACAAATACCCCCACCTCCGAAGCAAGGTTGCGAAGGGGACTCAAGTATGTGGTGGATGCTTGAAGTTGCGATGTTTGTCCTGTTACGTTCCCAAGCGCCGGGCACCACCGGAATGCTCCTTATGTCGCGGTACATGTCACCTCGTGTGCCGCTGTTCGTCGTGCGCGGCGGCGTGTGAACCACCATTGACCGCGCCGACTCGGGGCTGGACCGGCTCGTAGCTCAGTCAACTGAAGACTCGTTCTTGCAAAGACAACCCTCTGAGGGGGAAACGGTGTCACACCGGATAGCCGCCGCGTGGGCGGGGGCACGTCGTAGTGGCGTGCTGGCCCTAGTGGCCGCGTTCGCCATGCTGGCGGGACTGATCGGGCCGGCGGTGGTCGCGGGTGCGGCCGGTAACGCGGTCCTCAGCGTCTCGATCCAGCCCGTCGACTCCCTCACCGGGCAGCCGCAGACGGACGCCTCCTACGGGGCCCACAACGACCAGCTCGCCTACAGGGTGGCGTACTCCTGTGCGGCCGCCGACTGCGCGGGCACCACCGTGCAGTTGTCTCCGGCGCCGCCGAATCCCTACGGGCTGGCGACCGAACCGATCCTGAGGTACGCGAACTGGACGGCCCCGGCCGGGGTGTCGGGCGCGACGATCAGCGGCACGGCCACCACGGGCATCACGGTCAAGCTCGGTGACCTGTCCGCCGGTACGTCGGGCACGTTCCTGGTCGTCTTCAGCATCCTCGCGGACGAGACCTACACCACGCCCCGGCCGGCCCAGTACTACCCGTCCGGGTTCCAGATCCCGATGTCGGCCACCATGGCCGCGACCAGTGCCACCGGGCAGGCCAAGGCCGACGCGCAGCCGGTGACCTGGACGAGCAGGGTGCCGGAGCCGGGCATCGTCCAGACGAGTCCGGGATCGGTGAAGCCCGGTGTGAACGTCACGTGGTCGGTGTACATGGGGTCCGGTTCGTTCCCGCGCACCTCTGGCAGCCGCATCGCGGGGACGTCGGAGTGGGTCGCGGCGGGCAGTTACACCGTGACGGAGAAGCTGGATCCGCGGGCGACGTACGTGTCGAGTACGGGCGGCGGCGTGTACGACGCGGCGACGCACAGCGTGACGTGGTCGCTCGGCACGAAGGATGCCCCGGACGCGAACGCTTCGGGCGGTTGGGGTACCACCAGCACCAGCGGCTGGGTCACGCGCGGCCCGTACTACCCGCGTGCGGTCACGGTGAACTACCCGGCGGCCAAGTTCACTTCCGATCCGGGCGGTTGCAACTTCGAGGAAACCGTCACGCACGACTCCAGCGTGTCGCTCACCTACCTGGACGCGGCCCGCACCACCAAGAACGCCTCGCACCAGATGACGCACACCGTTTCGTGCTACGACCCGTTCGCCCGGGCCGACATGACGAAGGACAGCACCAACAACGCCGGCAACGGGAACACCCGGCTGGTGAACGTTCCGCCGGACGTGACCGGGCTGACCTGCCCGGCCGGCGGCCGTGACGACTGGAACCGCACCTGCACCCCGGGCGCGGCCCTCGCCCCCTTCGCGGACAACTCCTTCAACTGGGTCGTGACGGCGCGCAACCAGTCGAACGTCGCCGGTGTCGCGGTGATCGAGGACGACACTCTCGACCAGGCGGACGCGCGGGTCAACAGGATCACGACGACGGCCACGACGCCGGCGGCCACGGTCGAGTGGACGCTCAGCGACGGTCAGACGGGGACATCGAGCGGGTCTGCCACCGCCCCCGCCGGCACCTGGTTCACCAAGGCGAAGGTCACGAGCGGCTCCATCGCGCCGCCGAACG
Source organism: Kitasatospora sp. NPDC087315 (assembly GCF_044744345.1). NCBI lineage: Bacteria > Bacillati > Actinomycetota > Actinomycetes > Kitasatosporales > Streptomycetaceae > Kitasatospora > Kitasatospora sp. NPDC087315. The sequence continues at coordinate 50,585 of NZ_JBIUYD010000024.1, forward strand.
TCCGGCCCAGTGACAGCGGTTCCGTCGCGTTCAACGTCAACTTCTCCTACACGGTGACGAAGACCGCCCCGATCGGTGAGCAGCGCACCAACACGGCGAAGGCGACGATGTCCTGGCCGGACAGCGGGCTGTCGCCGATGGGCCTGGGCCCGGTCTCCCGCACGATCCAGTTCCGCGAGACCCCGAAGACGACGGTGAAGCCCGCTTTCACCGCGGCCTTCGCCGCGCCCGCCGCGGTCGAGGGCGGTGGCAACGCCGTGCCGGGCAAGAACACGACCTTCAGTGTGAACGGGACGACGTCGAACGTTCCGGCCGATGCGCAGATCACGCCGCAGTACGTGTTCATCGCGCCCGCGGGCTGGACGATCAACAAGGGTTCGGCGGCGTTTCCGCCGAACAGTGTCCCGGCGGGTGTGAAGTTCGAGTACACGACGAAGACGATCGGCGGTGTCGCCCGCGAGGCCGTGGTGGCGACGTGGCCGAACACGGTCTCCTTCGGTGCGAACGGGACCTGGCCGACGATGACGGTGGTCGCCAAGCCGACCTTCGCGGTCACGGCCGGCACGACGAGCGTGGCGACGGCGTGGGCGGGCGACTCCCGGAACACCTGGGACAACACCCAGGCCACGTACACGGGCGCTGTGCAGGACGGGCAGCCCGCGCAGTGGTTCTCCAGTGTGAACCAGAACGTGCTCGTCTCGGCGGCCGACGCCCTGAGCGCGGTCAAGGAGATCTGCCGGCCGACGCCGGGCGCCGCTGACGGCTGCACCTGGCTGTCCGACCCGGACGAGTTGGTCGGTGTCTCGCCGACGGCGACGGACATCAAGTACCGGATCACGCTGAAGAACACCGGCAACACGACGCTGGGCAACGTGGTCGCGTACGACGTGCTGCCGTACGTCGGTGACAAGGGCACCAGCGCGGGCACGGCGAACGTGCCGCGTGGGAGCACCTTCGAGGAGGCGCTGGCCAGTGTTTCCGATGTGTCCGGGAATCTGGCGCTGTCCTACTCGGCGTCGACGAACCCGAAGCGTGACGAGGTGTATCCGTCCGCGCCGGGTGCGGTGGACGACTGGGGTCCGGATGTGTCGGGCAGGAAGGCGATCCGCGCAGCCGTTCAGGGCTCGCTCGCGCCCGGCCAGTCGGCGGGCTTCACGTACGCGGCTTCCGTCAACCCGGGGTCGGCGGCGGACGCGCGGGCCTGCAACTCGGTGGCCATGAGGAGCGGGCAGACGCTGGCGGCCGAGCCGCGTCCGGTGTGTGCCACCACGCAGGAGGCCGACCTGAGCGTGGCCGTGCCGGACCGCCTGCCGCTGCAGGCGGGCCGTCCCGGTGTCGTGCCGTTCACGGTGAAGAACGGCGGTGGCTCACAGGCGTCCCCGGCGACGGTGACGGTCTCGGTGCCGGCCGGTCTGACGGTGACGAGCCTGAAGCCGCAGGGCTGGGCGTGCACCGCCCCGCCGGAGAACGCGCCGTACGAGGGGCCGCTGTCGCTGACGTGCACGCCGGTCGACGGCGATGCTCCGGCCAAGCTGCAAAAGGGGGCCGACGTTGCGCTCGACATCCCGGTGGTGCCCTCGATGGCGGGCAAGGTCTGCGTGAAGGCGTCGATCACCGGGCCGATGCACGACCCGGATCCGTCCAACAACGAGGCGACGGGCTGCACGGCGGTGGAGGAGGCGACGGCCGGGCTTTCGCTCACCAAGACCGACGGGCTGACCTCGGTCGCCCCGGGCCAGGAGTACACCTACACCCTGGACGTGGTGAACCTGCTGCCCTCCGAGAAGATCAAGGGTGCGATGCTGACGGACCCCCTGCCCGCGGGCGTGGCGTTCGTCTCGGCGACCGACGGCGGCCAGATCAGCGGCCAGGGCGACCAGGACGCTTACGGCAACCGGCCCGGCGGCGTGGTGACGTGGGCGCTGGGCGACCTCGGCGGTGCGGCGGTCGCGTCCCCCGAGGGGGACAGGACCGACGGCGGCACGGACACCACCGCGAGTGTGAAGGTGACCGTGCGGGTGCTGCCCGGTGCCCAGGGCGATGTGGTCAACACCGCGGCGGTGACGGCCCCCGACCCGGCCGACGGGAGCGCGAAGCTGAGCGCGGAGGCGAGTGACACCGACGGGCTGCGTTCGCTCGCCGTCACCAAGGCGTCGGACGCCAAGGCCGCCGGTGTGAGCGAGGGCGACACGGTGACGTACACGGTGACGGTGAAGAACACCGGCACCGCCGACTACACCGACGCCGACCCGGCAGTCGTGACCGACGACCTGGCGGGCGTGCTCGACGACGCCGGCTTCGTCAACGGCTCGGCCTCCGTCACGGTCGACGGCGGTTCCGCGACCAGGGTCGACGACCCGCAGACCGGTCTGCTGACGTGGAAGGGCGCGCTGAAGGCGGGCTCCACCGCGACGCTCACCTACAAGGTGACCGTCAAGGACGGGGGTGACCACGCGCTGGTCAACACCGTCTACGGCGGGCTCGGCGGGGCGGTGTGCGACAGCGCGACCGGCCGGGACGGCAGCGGTGTGCCGTGCGCTGTGACCAGCGACGGCTTCACCGCGGAGCTGACCAAGTCGGTTCGCTCGGCAAGCCAGGGCGACGACGGCCGTTGGACGGTCGAGTACGCGATCGGCGTGGTCAACCCGAGCCCCGGGCACACGGTGACCTACGGCCTCGCCGACGACCTGCGCTTCGGTGAGGGCATCGATGTGGTCGACGCGAAGGTGACCACCGTGCCGGAGGGCGTGGCTGCGGCCGATGCGTGGCACGGCTCGGGCGCCGTCGCCTCCGCGGTCGAACTTCCGGGTGGCAAGTCCCACGAGTGGGTCGTGACCGTCACGGCGGACGCGCACGGTACTGCCGGGACGCAGCCCGGGCAGTGCGTCGACGGTTCGGCCGGCGGCTTCGCGAACCGGGCCACGCTGGCCCTCGCGGGTGATGTGCAGCGGACCGCCGACGCCTGTGCGGCACCGGTCAAGCCGACGGTCACCAAGGCCGTCGACGGGGCGCCGAAGCAGAACGAGGACGGCAGTTGGGACATCGCCTACCTGATCGTCGTCAGCAACGACGCCCGGACTCCGGCCGGCGGGCTGAGCTACGGGCTGCAGGACAGGTTCGCGTTCCCCAAGGGCGTGGAGGTGAAGGAGGTGACCGCCACCGCCACGGGTGACGGTGCCGCGGTGAACCCGAGGTTCAACGGTGGCCTCGACAACATGGGCGGCGAGGCTCTCACGCCTGATGCCGTCCTGCTCACCGGGAACGACCGGGTACCGGCGGCGACCGACGAGGGGCCGGGTACGCGTGCGTACCGGGTGACCGTCACGGCGACTGCCGACCGCGCCGAGCTGAGCGCGCAGGACGCGAAGTGCTCGACGGACGGCGGTCAGGGCTACGGCAACCTCGTCGCCCTGACCTCGACGGACGCGGTGGTCGGGAAGGACAGTGCCTGCGCGGACATCGCCCTGCCCGAGGTGCGGTTCACGAAGTCGGTGGACAAGGCGGGGCCGGTGCGTGCCGGTGACGTCCTGACCTACACGATCACGGCCAAGAACACCGGTGGCGCGGACTTCCTCGCGGGCGACCCGGCCGCGATCGAGGACGACATGACCGATGTCCTCAAGCACGCGACCTACCGGAACGACGCCGACCCGAGTGCGGGGAAGGCGGAGGTCGACGGTTCGCGTCTGGTGTGGACCGCGCCGATCAAGAAGGGTGGGACGGCGACGCTCACCTACTCGGTGGTGATCGGCGAGGTCACCGAGAAGGGCACCCGGATCAGCAACGGTGTCTCGGTCGTCGGTTCCGCGCCCAGCGGCGACCCGCAGTCCTGCCCGACGGACTCGTCCGTGGAGGCGGGGAGGGCGTGCGTCGTGACGACGGAGCTGGAGCAGGAGCCCGAGCCGACGCCGACGCCGACGCCGACGAGTTCGCCTTCGCCGACGGTCTCGCCGTCCCCGACGGTGGAGCCCTCGCCGACGGCCTCTCCCACCGCGACGGGTTCGCCCTCGCCGACGGCCTCCCCCACCGCCACGGGTTCGCCCTCGCCGACGGCCTCCCCCACCGCCACGGGTTCCCCGTCTCCGACGGCCTCCCCCACCGCCACGGGTTCGCCCTCTCCGACGGCCTCCCCCACCGCCACGGGTTCGCCCTCTCCGACGGCCTCCCCCACCGCCACGGGGTCTCCGTCGCCGGAGCCGTCGTCCTCGGAGTCGGCCGGTCCCGGGCCGACGCCCGACCCGTCGTCCTCGCCGGATCCGTCGTCTCCGGTTCCGCAGCAGCCGATGCCGGGAACGCCCCCGACCTCGGGTGTGGCGCCGGAGACGAAGCCGGGCGGGAACCTGGCCGCGACCGGTACGAACATCGCGGTCGCCATCGGGCTCGCGCTCCTCGCGCTGCTCAGTGGTGCGGCGCTGGTGTTCGCCAGGAAGCGGGCAGCGCGCGGTAGGTCCTGACGCGCGAACCGGGTGCAAGGCGCCCGGAGCGTGATCGGCCCGGCGTGAGTGAGTCGAGGTGAAACTCGCCCCACTCACGCCGGGCCTTCGCTTTCACCGCCCGGCGCGGGCCGGCCACCGTCTGACGTCTCACGGCGCCCGGGCGGGCGGCACCGTGGCCAGGCCCGCACCGAGGTCAGGCCGGCTCGGCCGGCTCCGGGGAGGCGGTCGGGGTGCGGCGGAGCACGGCGAGGGTGGTGGCGATGGCCGGCAGGGCGGCGGGCGGCGGAGTGGACGAAGAAGGCGGTCGCCATCACCAGGGCGGGCCAGGCCGACGACACGTCGAGCAGCCGCTGGAGGCCGGCCGAGAAGACGGGTTCGGAGTAGTCGTCCGGCCCGGCCCACGGCCAGAGGAGGACGAGTGCGCTCATCGGCAGCGCGAGGGCGAGAGCGGCGATCACCGTCTCGGCGCGGCCGTGGGCGGACCGGTCGACGCCGTCGGGCGGGGCGATGATCGTCCTGCCCGAGCAGCCGGGCGGCCGGGGGCAGTCCGCAGTGACGATTCTTCCGTCCCGGCCCTACCAGCGAGTAGAGTGCGGCGTTCCCCCGCCCCGACCGTCCGATACCTCCCGTATCGCCTCGAACGAACTGGTGACCGTATGTCAGTCTGGATCCGCCCGGCGCTCTGGTGGCGCCTGGGCATCGTGCTCTCGGCGGGCCTCGGCCTGACCCTCCAGACCGCGCCGCTGGTGTACTTCACCATCCAGAGCAACGTGATCGTGCTCGGCTACTTCGCCGGCGCGGCGTACTGGATGGTCAAGCGCGGCACCGTGGACGCCCCCGCGCCCCGGCTGCGCGGGGCCGCCACCCTGTACATCCTGATCACCGGGCTGGTCTCGCACATCCTGCTGGAGCACGGTGCCAATCCGCTGCCCGGACTCTTCGACGGGCCGGACAAGCTCCAGCACTGGTCGTCGTTCTTCCTGCACTACGTCACGCCGGTGATGGTGATCGCCGACTGGCTGACGCTGAAGCCCCGCAACGCCTCCGCCTGGCGCGACATACCGCTCTGGCTGGCCTTCCCGCTCGGGTACGCGGCGATCGTGCTGGTCCGCAACGCGCTGTTCTCCAACTACCCGATGCCGTACCCGTACTTCTTCTTCGACCCGACGACCGAGGGCTACGGCTATGTCTGGAGCCAGATCGCCCTGCTGACCGTGGAGTTCGTGGTCCTCGCGGCGGCGGTGGTCGGGCTGGACCGGCTGGGCACCCTGGTCTCGGGAAAGCTGCGGCCCGCCCGGGCCTGACACGCCGTGGCAGGCCGGAGGGTCGGTTGTCGATCCTCCTCAGGTCCCGTTCCGCTCCTCCCCTGGTCCGCCCCGGGCCGCACCCCGCTCCGTCCTGGGACGGGCCCGGGCGACCGGCGGGACCACCACAGAGGTGGACGACCGGTCGGCCACCCGGCCCGTAGCGTCGACGGCAGGCGGCGGAGGGGTTCCGCGGGGGAGGCCTGGGGACGGTCGTGGGGACCGTGCGGGCCCGCTCACCCGTGTGCGGGCCCGGCAGGATCCCACCCGACCGGACCGACAGAGACGGCGGAGGCCGACATGCGGTTCAGGGGTACGGCACGGGCGGCGGGGGTCACAGCGGTGGCGCTCGCGGTGACGATCGGAGTGACGACGGGGGTGGCGGGCACCGCGCTCGCCGCGCCGGGGAGCGGGGCGCAGCCGGCCGCGAACCGGCTGGAGGGCGTCTGGCGGTCGGACGGGTACGGAATGGTCCTGACGATCGACCACGGACGGCTGACGACCTACAGCGTGACCTCGGGCAGCTGCGTCCCGGGGTTCTTCACGGCGGGGCAGGTCGGTAGCCCCGGGCGCGACGGGGCGACCCGTTACGGACGCGGGGCGACGGCCGACATAACCGTCACGCCACAGGGCCGCGACCGGGCCGCGTTGAAGGCCGACGACTCGGCCGGCAGCACGCACCTGGAGCGGCTGCCGGGGCTGCCCGCGCTGTGCACCACACCGGCGCCCGGGGACCCGCTGTCCGTCTTCGACCGGTTCTGGGAGACGTTCGAGGAGAACTACCCGTTCTTCGCCGCCAAGGGCATCGACTGGCACGCCGTCCGGGACCAGTACCGGCCCCAGATCGGCCCGCAGACCACCGACGACGACCTCCAGCGAATCTTCACCGCCATGATGGAGCCGTTGCACGACGCGCACACCAGCCTCGCCCGCGATCTCCACGGGGTCTTCTTCGGCCTGCGGCCGGGCACTCAGGAGGAGACCCCGGAGCTTGCCAAGCGGGCCGGGAAGGCCGTCGCGGCGCAACTGGTCGGGCCGGAGCGGATGTTCGGCGGGGGCAAGCTCGGGGTCGGCGAACTCCCGGGCGGTATCGGCTATCTGCGCGTCGGCAGCTTCGACGACTATGTCGAGGACGGCAGCTACCAGCAGCAGGCGGCCGAGCTGGACCGGGCTCTGGACGCTCTCCTGGCCGGCTCGGCCGGGCTGCGCGGACTGGTGATCGACGTCCGGCTGAACGGCGGTGGCTCGGACGAACTCGGGCTGCGGATCGCCGCCCGGCTCACCGACCGCCCGTATCCGGCGTACACCAAGCGGGCCCGGAACGACCCGGCCGACCCGAGCCGCTTCACCCGGCCGCAGCCGATCACCGTGCGCCCGGCGGCGGCTCCGCGCTTCACCGGGCCGGTCGCCCTGCTGACCGCCGGCACCACGGTCAGCGCGGGCGAGACGTTCACCATGGCGCTGATGGAGCGCAGCCCGCGGGTGACCAGGATCGGCGAGAACACCCAGGGCGTCTTCTCCGACGTCATGATCCGGCTGCTGTCGGCGCACTGGGCGGTGGGTCTGCCGAACGAGGAGTTCCTGACCCGCGACGGACGCACCTTCGACGGGCCGGGCATCCCCCCGCAGGTGCCCACGCCGGTGTTCACCGAGAAGGAGCTGGACACCCTCAAGGACTCGGCGCTGACCACGGCCCGCCGGCTCCTCGGTGGCGACCGCTGAGGAGCCGGGGGCCCCGCGGGCCTGGCCTCGCATCGGCCCCTCGGCGTCCGCCTCTCACATCGGCTCCACCGCCCGCAGTTCGCCGTCCAGCTCCAGCCACCGGGTGAGGCCGAGGCCACGCAGGAACGGCAGGTCGTGGCTGGCCACGATCAGCGCGCCCTGGTAGGCGGCGAGCGCCTGGGTGAGCTGGCGGACGCTGGCCAGGTCCAGGTTGTTGGTCGGCTCGTCGAGCAGCAACAGCTGCGGCGGCGGGTCGGCCAGCAGCAGGGCGGCCAGTGCGGCCCGGAAGCGCTCGCCGCCGGAGAGGGTGGCGGCGGGCTGGTCGGCCCGGCCGCCGCGGAACAGGAAACGGGCCAGCCGGGCCCGGATCGCGTTGTCCCCCGCCGACGGGGCGAACAGCTTGACGTTCCCCGCGACGGTGAGCCGGTCGTCCAGCAGGTCGAGCCGCTGCGGCAGGTGGCGCAGCGGCACCGGGGTGGTGATCTCCCCCTCCAGCGGGGCGAGTTCACCGGCGATGGCGCGCAGCAGGGTGGTCTTGCCGGAGCCGTTGCGGCCGACCAGGGCGATCCGTTCGGGGCCGCGCAGGTCGAGGTCGGCGGTGGTGCCGTAGGGCAGCCGGACCTTCTGCAGGGTGAGCACGGTGCGGCCGGCCGGGACGGCGGTGCGGGGCAGGTCGATCCGGATCTCGGCGTCGTCGCGGACGGCCTCCTCGGCGGTGGTGAGGCGCTGCTTGGCCTCCTCCAGGCGCTCGGTGTGCATGCCCTGGAGCCGGCCCGCCGTCTCCTGGCCCTGGCGTTTCAGCTTGCCGGCGAAGATGTGCGGGTCGTTGCGGGTGACCGAGCGCTTCTTGCCGTAGCTGGCGCTGCGCTCCAGCCTGCTCCGGGCCTCGACCAGGTCCCTCTTCTGGCGCTGGACGTCGGCCTCGGCGTTGCGCAGCAGCCGCTCGGCCGTCTCCTGCTGGGCGGCGACGGTGCGCTCGTACTCGGCGAAGTTACCGCCGTACCAGGTGACTTCGCCGTCCCGCAGGTCGGCTATCTGGTCGACGTGCTGGAGCAGTTCGCGGTCGTGGCTGACGATCAGCATGACCCCGCTCCAGCCGGCCACCGTCTCGTAGAGCCGCTCGCGGGCGGCGCGGTCGAGGTTGTTGGTGGGTTCGTCGAGCAGCAGGACGTCGGGGCGGCGCAGCAGCAGGGCGGCCAGCCGCAGCAGGACGGCCTCGCCGCCGGAGAGCTCGCCGGTGGTGCGGTCGAGCCCGAGGCGGTGCAGGCCGAGCCGGTCGAGGGTGGCGCGGGCACGCTCCTCGACGTCCCAGTCGTCGCCGACGGCGTCGAAGTGCCGCTGGTCGGTGTCGCCGGACTCGATCGCGTGCAGGGCCTCGCGGACGGCCCGGATGCCGAGCGCCTCATCGACCCGAAGCGCCGTGTCGAGCGTCAACCCCTGGGGCAGGTAGCCGAGTTCGCCGCTGACCCGAACGGCACCGGCGGTGGGGGTGAGCTCGCCCGCGATGAGCCGCAGCAGCGTGGACTTGCCGGCGCCGTTGAGCCCGATCAGTCCCGTCCGGCCGGGGCCGACGGCGAGGTGGAAGCCGTCGAGGACGGTCTTGCCGTCGGGCCATTCGAAGGCGAGGTCGGTGCAGAGGACGGAGGTGGTGGATGGTGCCATGGACGGCCTCCCGGATGGTTGCCTGACGTGATGAGGGGGAGCAACACGGGAGACACCGCGGGTGCGGCGGGAGCGGGAGCGCCGGGTCGGGCCCGGCGGGGCCGGATCGGGCCTGGCCGGGTCGGAGCGCCGGAAACGAACGGCGGCGGGGCCTGCTCACCACTGAGGTCGCACACTCGCGCACCACGCACAGCAGAGCTGCGGCACGGCGGGGGCGGTGTCTCGGGACCTCAGTAGAGCAACGGCCTTCTCCTGTTCTGGCGGGTGGCGGAGCTCACGCTACGGAGGCCCGGACGGCCCCGCAACCGGTTTTCCGGCCCTGCCCCATGGCCCGGCCCGTCCCCCCGAACACCCGGCCCGGACACCCGGCCCGATGGCACCCCGGGCCCGCGGCATCCCGCCGCGGGCCCGGGGGCGCTCCGGCGGCTTTCCGCCCCCGGCCCCGCTGCTCCTAGAATCGGGAGCATCATGAGCGCCACACTCGTAGTCAAGGACCTCAGCGCCGGCCACGGCGACCGCACCCTCTTCTCCGGCCTGGACCTGGTCGTCGCCCCCGGCGACGTGATCGGCCTGGTCGGGGTGAACGGCGCCGGGAAGTCGACCCTGCTGCGGCTGCTCGCCGGGCTGGACACCCCCGAGGGCGGCACGCTGCGGCTCAGCCCGGCCGGCGCCAGCATCGGCCACCTGCCGCAGGAGCCGGAGCGCCGCGAGGGCGAGTCCGTCCGGGACTTCCTGGCCCGCCGCACCGGCGTCGCGGCCGCGCAGGCGGCGCTGGACGAGGCCACCGAGGGCCTGGTCGAGAGCCGCCCGGGCGCCGACGACGCGTACGCGACGAGCCTGGACCGCTGGCTGGACCTCGGCGGCGCCGACCTGGAGGAGCGGGCCGAGGAGGTCGCCGACTCGCTCGGGCTGAAGGTCTCGCTGGACCTGCCGATGACCGCACTCTCCGGCGGCCAGGCCGCCCGGGCCGGTCTGGCCTCGCTGCTGCTCTCCCGCTACGACGTCTTCCTCCTCGACGAGCCCACCAACGACCTCGACCTGGACGGCCTGGAGCGGCTGGAGGCCTTCGTCAAGGGCCTGCGCGCGGGCACCGTGCTGATCAGCCACGACCGCGAGTTCCTGGCCCGCACGGTGACCAGGGTGCTGGAGCTGGACCTCGCCCAGCAGCAGGTCAACGTGTACGGCGGCGGCTACGAGGCGTACCTGGAGGAGCGCGCGGTGGCCCGTCGGCACGCCCGCGAGGAGTTCGAGGAGTACGCCGACACCAAGGCCGGCCTGGAGGCCCGGGCGCGGATGCAGCGCGGCTGGATGGAGCACGGCGTGCGCAACGCCCGCCGCAAGGCGAGCGACAACGACAAGATCGGGCGCGCGGTGCGCGCCGAGTCCACCGAGAAGCAGGCGTCCAAGGCCCGGCAGACCCAACGGATGATCGAGCGGCTGGACGTGGTCGAGGAGCCGCGCAAGGAGTGGGAGCTGCGGATGGAGATCACCACCGCGCCGCGCTCCGGCTCGGTGGTCGCCACCCTGCGCGGGGCCACCACCCGCCGCGGCGACTTCGCCTTCGGCCCGGTGGACCTCCAGATCGACTGGGCCGACCGGGTCGCCATCACCGGCGCCAACGGCGCGGGCAAGTCCACGCTGCTGGCCGCCCTGCTCGGCCGGCTCGAACTCGACGGCGGCAGCGCCGTCCTGGGCTCCGGCGTGGTGGTCGGCGAGGTGGACCAGGCGCGCGGTCACATCTTCAAGAACGAGCACAGCCTCGGCGGGGCGCCGCTGGCGGAGGCGTTCGCGGCCGCCGTACCGGAGTTGACGCCGGAGGAGGTGCGCACCCTGCTGGCCAAGTTCGGCCTCAAGGCGGCGCACGTGCTGCGCCCGGCCGGCACCCTCTCCCCCGGCGAGCGCACCCGCGCCGCGCTGGCGCTGCTGCAGGCGCGGGGGGTGAACCTGCTGGTGCTGGACGAGCCCACCAACCACCTGGACCTGCCCGCCATCGAGCAACTGGAGTCCGCGCTGGCCTCGTACACCGGCACGCTGCTGCTGGTCACGCACGACCGGCGGATGCTGGACACCGTCGCGGTGAACCGGCGGATCGAGGTCAGCGGCGGTCGCGTCCGGGAGAGCTGAACCCCTGCGGACGGTCGGGGGGCGAGTGGGGCGGACGGTCGGGGCGGGCGGTCGGGGCGGGCGGACGCATCCGTGGTCCAGACCTGACCCCTTCCCCCGACCGTCCGTCATGTGCTCTGCTGTCGACCATGGTTGAGAGCCCCATGGTTGACAGCACGGCGGCGGCCGGCGCCTCGTACCCGAGCGTCCCGCTCCGCCCGATGACGGTGCCCGCCCACGAGGCCGAGGCGCGCAGCAAGTCCTTCCACGACGTGATGGACCAGCGCAGGACCGTCCGCGACTACTCCACCCGCCCGATCCCGGACGGCGTCGTCGAGTGGGCGGTCCGCACCGCGAACACCGCGCCCAGCGGCGCCCACGTCCAGCCCTGGCGCTTCGTGGTGATCACCGACCCGGAGCGCAAACGGCGGCTGCGCGCGGCCGCCGAGGCCGAGGAGCGCGAGTTCTACGCGCACCGGGCCTCCGAGGAGTGGCTGGCCGCGCTGGCGCCGATCGGCACCGACTGGGAGAAGCCGTTCCTGGAGGACGCGCCCGCCGTGATCGTCGTCTTCGAGGTGCACAAGGGCCCGCACTCGCCGCGCCCGTACTACACCAAGGAGTCGGTCGGCATCGCGGTCGGACTGCTGCTCGCGAGCCTGCACCAGGCCGGGCTGGCCACGCTCACCCACACCCCGAGCCCGATGAAGTTCCTGAACGAGGTGTGCGAGCGGCCGGCCGAGGAGCGGGCCGCGTACGTGATCCCGGTCGGGTACCCGGCGGACGGGGCGCGCGTGCCCGACCTGCGGCGCAAGGATCTCGACGAGGTGCTGGTGCGCCTCTGACGCGCCCGTCGCGCGCTCCGACGCTCCCGGCGCCCGCCCCGAAACTCGGTGGTCCCCGGTTTGGGCCGCCGACATAATCGCTGTCATGAGTCACGTCATGCCACGGTCCTGCAAGGAAGCGCCCGAGCCGGGGCCGCGCGCCACCGTGCGGGGCGAGACCCCGCGTGCCGGGGCGCCGGGCGAGGTCACCGCCGGCCGGCCGCCGGAGCTGCTGCGGCTGGCCGGCGGTGTCTCCCTGCACCGCCGCTGCGCCTGGCACGCCACCGCGCTCAACGCCGCCGTCCGCGCCAACCTCGACCATCTGCGGCCCTGGATGGAGTGGGCGGCCGAGGCGCCCACCCGCGCGCAGACCGGCCGGCTGACCGCGGCCGGAGCCGCCGCCTGGGACGCCGGCACCGACTTCATCTACCTGGCCGGGCTGGACGCCAGGCCCGGCAGCGTCATCGGCGCGTTCGGCCTGCACGGCCGGATCGGGCCGGGCGCGCTGGAGATCGGCTACTGGGTGAGCGCCGAGCACGTGGGCCGCGGCATCGCCACCGCCGCCGCCCGGGCGCTCACCGAGACCGCCCTCGCCCTGCCCGGCATCGAACGGGTGGAGATCCGCTGCGACCAGGCGAACGGCCCCAGCGCCGCCGTCCCGCGCAAGCTCGGCTACCGCCTGGACCGGGTGGCCGACACCGCGGTCAGGGCACCCGGCGAGACCGGGCGGCAGCTGGTCTGGGTCAAGGAGCGCTGAGCGCCCGGCGGCGGGCGGCGGTGCCGTTCGGAACCGCTCAGTACCGCCCGCCGGTCGGCGCGGGCAGGGCGTCCAGCTCGGCCAGGTCGGCCGCGCCGAGCACCACCTCGGCCGCCGCCGCGTTGTCCGCCAGGTAGCGGGGCGTCTTGGTGCCCGGGATCGGGAAGACGTACCGGCCCTGCGCCAGCACCCAGGCCAGCGCCACCTGCGCGGGCGTCGCCCCGACCCGCGCGGCGACCTCCTTCACCTTCCCGACGAGCGCCAGGTTGGCCGCCAGCGCCTCCTGCTGGAAGCGCGGCAGCGTCCGGCGGAAGTCGTCGGCGGGCAGTTCGTCCACCGAGGAGATCCGCCCGGTCAGGAAGCCCCGGCCGAGCGGCGAGAACGGCAGGAAGGCGATGCCCTGCTCCTCGGTGTACGGCAGCACCTCGGCCAGCGCGTCGCGCGTCCACAGCGACAGCTCCGACTGCACGGACGCCACCGGGTGCACCGCCTGCGCCCGCCTGATCTGCTCGACGCTCACCTCGGAGAGCCCGATCCGGCGCGCCTTGCCCGCCGCGACCGTCTCGGCGAGCGCGCCCCAGGTCTCCTCGATCGGCACCTGCGGGTCCACCCGGTGCAGCTGGTACAGATCCACGTGGTCGGTGCCGAGCCGGCGCAGGCTCTCGTCGATCGCCCGCCGCACGTGCTCCGGCCGCCCGTCGTTCGCCACCCGCGTGTCGGTGCCCGGGACGAGGCCCACCTTGGTGGCGAGCACCGCGCGCTCCCGGTAGGGGCCGGCCAGGGCGGTGCCGACCACCTCCTCGTTGTTGTACGGGCCGTAGATGTCGGCGGTGTCGATCAGGGTGACACCGAGGTCCAGCGCCTCCCTGATCACCCGGACCGAGACCTCGTCGTCGCGGTCGCGCAGGTCGTAGGCCCAGGTCATCCCCATGCAGCCGAGGCCGACCACCCCGACCTCGGGGCCCTCGGTTCCGAACGTGGCGGTACGCATCGCGGTTCTCCTTCGTGTCGGGATTCGTCGGGATCCGTCGGGATCCGGTGTCACCGGGACCAACGGGAACCAGCCTTCACCTTCGAGCGCACTCAAGGTCAAGTGCGGCACACCCGAACGGTGCGGCGCCCGGGCCGGCGCCCGCCTCGACCACACCCGCGGCCGCCCGGTGAGCCGACGGTGTGAAACCCGAGCGGCCGCCAGGATGAGAGCACTCTTAAACCATGCACAAGCCGGGCTGTGGCGCGCCTTGATGTCCCGGAAATGCTTGACGTGCACAGCTGGTCTAGTCCAGTTTGATGCTCAGTACCGCGCACCTCCCCCGCATCCGGACACCCCGCCCCCAGCCCGCCGCCGCCCGCCCGCGCACCCCGGTCCTTTTCTGCGCCCGTGGTCGGCGGGGCACCGTCCCCGAGAGGCACCCCCATGCCACGCGCGCCCCAGCACGCCCCCGTCCAGCACGCGCCCGCCCAGCACCGCCGCCCCGCCGGCCGCGCCAAGCTGCTCAGCCTCGCCGCCGCCGTCGCCCTGGCCGCGGGCGGACTCGCCGCCCTCGCCGGCAACGCCGGTGCGGCCGACGGCAACCTGCTCGCCAACGCCGGCTTCGAGAGCGGCTCGCTCGGCCCGTGGAGCTGTTCCGCCACCACCGGCAGCATCGTCAACACCGGTGCGCACAACGGCTCGTACGCACTCAAGGGCGCCGCGGGCAGCAGCGACACCGCGCAGTGCGGCCAGAGCGTCACCGTGCAGCCCAACACCACGTACACGCTCAGCGCCTGGGTGCAGGGCCAGTACGTCTACCTCGGCGCGACCGGCAGCGGGGTCACCGACCCGGCCGTCTGGACGCCCGGCGGGGCCGCCTGGCAGCAGCTGTCCACCACGTTCACCACCGGACCGGCCACCACCAGCGTCACGGTGTACCTGCACGGCTGGTACGGGCAGGGCTCCTACCTCGCCGACGACGTCTCGCTGACCGGGCCCGGCGGCGGCAACCCGTCCACCCCGCCGCCCACGTCGGGCACCCCGACGACCACCGCCACGCCCACCGGCCCCGGCACCCCGCCGCCGAACGTGGCCGTCCCGGTGGCCCCGTACATCGACATGGGCGCCTGGCCGACCCCGTCGATGCCCGCGATGGCCAAGTCCGGCAACCTCAAGTCCTTCACGATGGGCTTCGTCACCGGCGTCGGCTGCAAGGCCAGCTGGTTCAACGCCTATGACCCGCGCACCGGTTGGGCCAAGGACCAGGTGGACGCGCTGCGCGCGGCCGGCGGCGACGTCAAGGTCTCCTTCGGCGGCGCCAGCGGCACCGAACTCGCCGCCGCCTGCACCACGGTGGACTCGCTGTTCGCCGAGTACGACGCCGTGGTGAAGGCCTACAACCTGCGCTACGTCGACTTCGACATCGAGGGCGCGGCGATCGCCGACACCGCCTCCAACACCCGCCGGTCCGCCGCGCTGGCCAGGTTGCAGCAGGCCAACCCCGGTCTCAAGGTCTCCTTCACCCTGCCGGTGCTGCCCGAGGGCCTCACCGCCGACGGCGTCGCCATCGTCAAGTCCGCCCGGGACGCGGGCGTGGACGTCAACCTGGTGAACGTCATGGCCATGGACTACTACCGCACCGGCACCGACTACGGCGACGCGGCCGTCCAGGCCGCCCAGTCGCTCTACGGCCAGCTCAAGACCCTCTACCCGGCGAAGAGCGACGCCCAGCTCTGGGCGATGGTCGGCGTCACCCCGATGATCGGGGAGAACGACGACCACCAGATCTACAACCAGGCGGACGCCCAGCAGCTGGTCTCCTTCGCCCAGCAGCACCACCTCGGCGTGCTCGCCTTCTGGGACGCCACCCGGGACGCCAACGCCTGCACCGGCGCGCTGTTCAAGTGCACCAACATCCCGCAGCAGCCCTACGAGTTCGCGAAGATCTTCGCCCAGTACGGCGGCTGACCAGGCCTGACGCGGGTGCCGGCGGCTCGGGGAGCCGTCGGCACCCGCACGCCCGGGCCGCCGATGCACGTGCCCGGCAAGGGCATCGCCACCAGCGTCCGCCGCCGTCTGGACGCCCTCGGCGCCACCGTGGTTGGCATATGTCATTCGTAAACTCTTGTTACCGCAAGGAGGTTTGGAAACTAAAGTTGTCGCCATGAAGCCGACCGAAGCCACCTCCGCCGAACTCGCCTCTCTCGACCGGGCCCTCCAGGACGCCCTCACCCCGCTCGCCACGGCCCTGCGCGCCCGGGCGACCGGGCTCACCGAGGACCGCATGTGGAACGCGGACCCGATCGAGGTCACCCTGTCCGTCCTCGCCGCCTGGAAGGTGGTGGACACGGAGGTCGAACGGCTGACGGCGATCGCCGCGCGGACCGCCGGCTCCTACGGCGCGAACTACGAGCAGCTCGGGGCCGCCTGGGGCATCACCCGGCAGGGCGCCCGCAAGAAGTGGCCCGACGCCGTCGAGAGGCCGACCGCGCAGCCGGACCGGGCCACCGTCGAACTGTTCGGCGGAAAGGCCGAGTTGTCCCGCGATCCGGCATCGGGCCACTGGCGGTGGACCGCCCGCGGCGCCGACGGGACGGACGGCGCGGCCGACAGCGGCACCTCTTGGGCCACCAAGGAGGAGGCCGCCGCCCACGCCGGCGCCTTCCTGAACGAGCACGCCACCGGCCGACGCTGATCCCCCGGGCCCCGGGCCCCCGCGCTCCGGCGAGCCGCGGAGTGGGAAGTCGGCCGGTCCGACGTCCCACTCCCGAGGGGAACCGCCCGGCCGCCCGGCGGCCAGACGCCTCGTCACAGCCTCACCGCCAGGACCCTTCCCGGCAGGGCCCTTCCCGGCAGGCCGGGGCAGCCGAGGACGAACAGGCCCGCGAAGGACGCCAGGACGACCGCCATGACCAGGCGCCCCCTCGCGGTGGTCCGCCTCGCCGGCCTCGCGACCGGCCCGCAAGCGCACCCGGTCACCGGTGACGTGCGGCTCGACACTCCTCCGATACTCCTGGCGCTCCCGGCCGTTCAGGGTCCAGGTGCAGAGGTGCGGTCGACGACCCACCCGCTTGCGCAGACCCGCCTGCACCTCTCCCACGCGCAGCACCACCCCCGAGAGTGGCGAGGCAGGCCGCCCCGTAGAGCAGGCTGTCCTCCTTGGAGGACGACGGGCACCCGGGCACCGACACCACCGCGCGAACACCGCAGAGGATTCACCCTCCGCACGACAGCGGGCTGCGGGCCTCCGAGGCGGCCCTGGACGAATCCGTCCAGGGCCGATTCCGTCCAGCCAGGAAACCTTCCACCCGCCCTGCGTTGCGGGAAAGCTGGTACTCGCCACCAGGGAGCACCGCCCAGGGGTGCAGGCCGGAGGAAGCGTCACCGCGGGACGCGAAACCGGAGACCACACGTCACCCCCCGACTCTCGCAAAGGACTCCGTCATGCCTGACACCACTCTCACCGAGGCCGCCGCGGTCGCCATGCCCGCCCGGGGCGGGTCACCCCCGGTATCCGGGTTCCCGCATCCCGGCCCGGCCACCGCCGACACGACCGCGGTCGCGACCGCCGACACCGACGCGCCGCCGTCCGGCACCATCTGACCTCAACCGGGCTGACCTCAACCGGGCCGGGCCACCCCGCCCCAGAAGCACGTGCGGTCGCCCAGCAGCCGTGCCGCCCGCCCAGTACGCCGCCGGCCTGCCCGCGCTGCCCGGGCTTCTCGGCAGAGTCGCTCCCCCGCTCCTTCCCGCGGCCTTTCCCACCACCCCGGCATGCGCGGTCGATCCCCCTGGCACGAGCCAGTACCCGCAACTAAGCACGGATCCAAGGCACTTACTGATGCACCCCGGCCCGGACCGAGTCCCGTCCCGGGCGCCGCTCAAGGCCCGTCCATTCGACCAACCCACCTCAGGGGAGACAACCATGTCCACTTCGCGCTCCGTCCTGCGTTCCACGTCCCTGCTTCTCGCGGCCGGCCTCTCGATCGCCGTGCTGAGCACCACCCCGGTACAGGCGCAGCCCGTCCCCTCGGCCGGCGCCTCGACCACCGCCGCCCCGGCCGCCGTCCCCGGCACCAACGACAAGGGCGGCGCGGGCCAGGGGTCCCCGTCCTTCGGCAAGGGCCAAGGGGCGGACGGGTCCAGTGCCGCACTCCAGACGGCGGGCCCGGCAATCAGCCGCTCCACCGCCCTGGCCAGGGCGGCCGCATGGGTGCCGCTCGGTCTCAACTACAGCTGGACCACTTACCACGACGGCTACCGCCAGGACTGTTCCGGCTACGTCTCGATGGCCTGGAAGCTGGGCACCCCCGGCCTGGACACCACCAGTTTCGTCCCCGCCGGTGTCGCCTCGTGGATCGGCAAGGGCGACCTCAAGCCGGGTGACGCCCTGCTGAACGACGCAGCCGGCGCCAGCGGCCACATCGTCCTCTTCGACCACTGGACGGACGGCGGCCAGAACTCCTACGTGGGCTACGAGTTCACCGGAACCGGCGTCCACCACCGTGTCATCCCCTACCCGTACTTCTCGGGCTACGGCACCTACAAGCCGGTCCGCAACAACAGCATCGTCGACGACGCGCCGCCGGCCAACAACTGGCAGTCGAAGCCCCTCATCAGCGCCGCGGCCACCGGCACCACAGACCGGGTGAACCTGATCGGCTCCGACGGGGCGCTGTACTCGACCAACGGCGACTACTCCGGCCCGGGCTGGGACAACAAGTGGTTCCGCCTGGACGGATCCGGCCTCAAGGCCTTGACCAGCGTGACACTCGGCAACAAGGTGATCACCTTCGCGCTGGGCGGCACCGGCAAGGTGTACAGCAAGTCGGCGGACTACAGCGCCGGTTCGTGGTCCGACGGCTGGGTGGAGGTGCCGGGTGGCGCGGCCGGCGCGACGGCCCTGACGGCGACCCTGATCGGCAGCACCGTCCATCTGGCGATCGTCGGCGCCGACGGGGCGCTGTACTCGACCAACGGCGACTACTCCGGCCCGGGCTGGGACAACAAGTGGTTCCGCCTGGACGGATCCGGCCTCAGGGGCCTGACCAGCATCGCCCTGGGCAACAAGATGATCGTCTTCGCGCTGGGCGAAACCGGCAAGGTGTACAGCAAGGGCGCGGACTACACGGCCGGCAGCTGGTCCCCGGGCTGGGACGAGGTCCCGGGCGGTGCGGCCGGTGCCAAGGGCATCACGGCCTCGGTCACGGGCAGCACGGTACACCTGGAGATCATCGGCTCGGACGACGCGCTGTACAACACCGACGGCGACTACTCGGGCCCCGGCTGGTCCAACATCTGGACGCGTATCGCCTCCAACCCGATGAAGAGCCTGACCAGCGCGGTCTCCAACAACGTGATGCACGTCTACGGTGTGGGCACCGACAACCGCGTCTACTCCATCGGCGCCGACTACAACGCCGGCAGCTGGTCGTCCTGGGGTGCCGTCCCCGGTGACGCCGTCTCCGGCTGACCGGCTCTCCTCCGGCGCGGCCCGGCCCCCAGCGCACCACTTTCCCGGACTCCGAACGGGAAGGGGGTACGCCGGGGGCCCGGTCTTCGCCGGGCGGGCCTTCCGGCTACTCCCGTGCCATCCCCGCATGGGCGCGCATCGCCGCGCGGTCCTGCGGCAGCCCCCGGGCAGCCAGGATCTCCAGGAAGTTCACCCATCGCCACGTCTCGCCGTCGAGCGAGGCCACGACGCGGACCAGGCGCTGCTACCGCTCCCCCAGCTCCGCGAACGCCGGGATGCCTGCCGGAGGTTGCGGCCGAAGGCCAGGCGCAGGTCGGACACGGTGATCGTGAAGGCGGCGGGGCCCAGGCCGGCCAGGGCGGTTGCCGCCGCCCCCGCCCGTCAGCGCAGGTGGGCCAGCACGGTGAGGTCCCAGTCGAAGCCGACCAGCAGCCGGCCGTCCGGTGCCAGGGCCAGCGCTCCCACGGACATCGGGACGTCCAGGGCCTCGCCGATCTGCTCGCGGGTGGCCAGGTCCCAGGTCCGCACCTCGTACCAGCCGCCGGTGACGGCGACCTGGCGGCCGTCGAGGGTCGCGGTCACCACGGTGGTGGCGAGGCCGGTGAGCGGCGTGCCGAGCTGACGGCGCGTGGTCAGGTCCCAGACCCGGACGGCTTCAGGACCGGCGGTGACGGCGACCGGGCGGCCGTCGAGCCGGGTGGTCGCCACCGAGGTCACCCGGCCGGTGTGACCGGTGAGGGGCTCGCCGAGGGGCCGGCGCGTGGTCAGGTCCCAGAGCCGAACCGTGCCGTGCTCGCCGCCGGTGACGGCCACCCGGCGGCCGTCCAGCGCCGTCGTCGCCACGGACAGCACCTCGCCGGTGTGGCCGGCGAGCGACTGCCCGACCTGCCGGCGGGTGGCGAGGTCCCGCACGCGCGCCGTTCCGTCCTCGCCGCAGATCACGACCACCGGGCGGCCGTCGAGCCGGGTGGTCGCCAGGGCCGGTACCCGGCCGGCGGGGCTGATCAGCGGTTCGCCGATCTGCGCGCCGGTCACCAGGTCCCAGACCCGTACGGTCGCGTCCTCGCCGCCGGTGACGGCGACCGGCCGGCCGGCCAGCACCGTCGTCGCCACCGTGGACACCCGGTCGGTGTGGCCGACGAGAGGTCCGCCCAGCGGATGCCCCGTGTCCAGATCCCACACGCGGACCGCCTCCTCCTGCCAGCCGCAGGTGACGGCGAACCGGCGGCCGTACGCCGTGGCCGCCGCCACCGCCGTCACCTCACCGGTGTGCGCGGCGAAGGCCAGCCGGAGGCGGCGCTCGACCGGGGAGGCGGTGGCGTCGGCCCGGTCGAGCGCCTCCCCCGCCGGGGCCGATGGACCCCACGCACCCCGTCCGCCCTGGGCCCGGGCTCCGCGCACCCGCGCTCTCATCTCCTCCAACCACCCGCCACCGGCGCCCCCGCCGGTCCGGTCGGCGTCGTGCGGCACAGTGTCAGGCATGGGCTCACCCTAGAACTTCTCCGTTGGACGTCGTCGCACGGGCCCGGTGCCACGGTGCGGAGACCCGTCCGGCGCGGTGGTGGACGGCCGGCCTCGGGGTGGGTCGGGCCGGTCAGCCCTGGGGCTTGTTCCGCCGGTTCTTCAGCATCAGGGCGCGCGAGAACTGGTCGTCGGCCGTCGTCGTCCCCTGGGGGAAGTTGGCGCTCATCAGCTTCTGGTAGGCGTCGGGCCGGAACTCGGCCATGAGGAGCCAGCCGCTGCGGACGTAGGTGGTGGGCCCGCTGTTCCCTGCGCCGTCGGCGCCGTCGATGCGCCCCGCGTAGTGGCCGGGCTCCTTGCTCATCACGTCCACGAAGGTGTTCGCGAGCGGGGCGAGCATGGCCGGGGTGATGCCGTACCGGCCGGACAGGTAGGCCCGGTAGAGGCCCGCGCAGTCCAGGCTGCCGTGGTTGTTGTCCTCCTTGCCGTTGGTCGAAGGGGCGTATCCCCAGTCGTAGGCGGTCTTGCCGGCGCCGTCGGTGTACTTGCGCGCCTGCGAGAAGAACCAGTCGATGCTGGCCTGCACCAGGTCGTCGTACCGGTTGACCCGCTTCGGGTCGTCGCCCAGGAGCTGGTGCGCGATCGCGAGGTTCTGGAAGGCGTAGTCGAACATCATCTGCTGGTTCCACGGCACCGGCTGGCCGCCCTTGTAGGGCGAGTCCGCCGCGAAGTACTGGCGGTTCCCCTTGGAGACGTCCAGCAGCCGGGCCAGGATGTGCCGGTCGACGGCGGTGTCGGCCTCCGCGACGAACCGCTTGGCCCGGTCGAGGTAGGTGGCGCCGTACCCGTGGGGGTCGCCGCTGGTCACGGGCTTCTGCCAGATGCCGGGCGTCCGCAGGATGAGCCGGGCGCAGTTGGCGAGGTGCCCCACCGGGTCGCCCTGCTCGCCACCGGTGCCGATGGGCTTGGCCGTGACGTCGTTGGGCCACGCGGGATCGACCTTGCCGGTCCAGAGCACGTGCTGTCCGACCGGGCGGGCCGCCAGGTCGTTGCGCTCGGAGAGGACGGTGTCGCAGAAGCCGATCATCCGGTCGAGGATCGCCCGGTCCGCGGAGACCTCGTACACCAGGCCCATCGCCTTGGTGGACTCACCGCTGTGCCCCTGGGCCCACTGGTTGCCGATGTTGTCGGCGGCCGGCGTGAGCGTCTGAATGTAGGACTTGTACGACTTGATCTCGTCTGCGGTGACCGGGCCGTCCAGGCTGCTGAACTTCAGGACCGGGCGGGCGTTTCGCGCCGACGCCGCCACGGCCGACGTCGCCCCGGTGCCCTCGTGCCCGGATGCCACGCCTCCGATCGCGATCACGCCGGCGCTCAGGCAGACCAGTGTCGTGCTTCCGAGCAGGATCTTCGTGGGTTTCCTCGGCGCCATTGCGGACCTCCTGGGGAGCGGTCAGGGCACTGACCGTGGTGAGCCGTTGTCCGGAGCGCGCCGTGCGCGCGGGTGTCCGAACCGGCCGGCCCGGAGGGCCGACACCTGGGTTGACGGCCCTCGCACCGGCCCGGGTTCACCCGATCAGCTTGTGGTCCGGCGTCCCGTTGACTCAGTGTTCGGCCGCGTTGCGGAACTTCACCGCGAGGTCGGCAGCGTCGTGGATATCCGTGATGCCCAGCAGGACGAGGGCTCCGGACGTCGAGGCGTCGTCCCAGGCACAGATGGTGTTCGCACCCTTGCCGCCGCACTGCATCTGCCCGCCGAGGGGGCCCGGGTCGACGGCCTGCGGGCGGTCGATCCTGGCCCCGGCGAAGAAGTTCTGGAGAGCCCAGGAGGACGAATGCGTGGCCTTCTCGTGGGCGAGTTCGGGGCTCCACTCGTTCGTGGCGGCGGTCAGCACGACCTGCGGGTGGGTGTCGTCCGGCGAGTTCGCGTAGAACCAGCTGCGATGCGACGCGTCATTCGCCATCCGTGCCTCCAGCTGTGCGGCGTTCTCCCCGACGAGCAGGTGGTAGTCCCCGACGGAGGCCGGCGCGACGACCGTGCGGTCGGTGGGGCCGGAGGACGCGGCGGCATCACGGAAGTCGTTCCCGGAGGCCTTCACGCCTATCGCGGTCGTCCCGACGGCGGCGAGTGCGCCCATCACGGCCAGGACGATGTTCGTACGCCTCCGGCGCAGCCCGGCGATCCGGGTGGCGTCCTCGGGGCTCCGGGGCGGCTGCTGGTCGACCACGCCGCGCCATTCGCCGGTCGCCTTCCAGAGGAAGAGCAGTCCGAGCGCACCCACGATGGCGTATCCGGTGTACTGCCCGTACTGGTAGGCATGTGACTCGACGTCGATCGACAGAAGCATGGGCCGGATCGTACCGGCGCGGCCCCATCCGCGATCTCGCCGGGCTGCCCACGGGAAGGCACCGCAGCAATCTCCGAATTCCATCCGTGATCCGCCCGGAGGAGGCGGCGGGTCGCCCCGATTCGGGCCTCGGAGCCGGGCACCCGGCCCTCAGGGGTCGGGGGTTGGGGGCTGGGCCACACACCCGGGCTGTCCGTCCCACGGCGGACAGCCCGGTTCTGTACGGCCGCCGCCCCTCCCCCGTACGGGTCCGTCAGGCGCTCCTCCCCGCCCGCAGCGAGCGCGCCGCCGCCCGGACCACCTGGCCCGCGAGCAGGCCGGGGGCCGCGCCCAGCGCGAGGCCGAGCAGGCTGTCCCAGACGTCCTGGGCGTCGCAGGCCCGGCCGAGTCCGGGCAGCGCGTACTGGACGGCCTCCACCGCGAACGGCAGGGCCGCCGCACCGAGCAGGGCGGCCGCCGCCCGGGGCCTGGTCCCGGCCAGCGCCGCCGCGAGGCCGACCGGAACGAACATCGCGATGTTCAGCTCCGCCTGCCGCGAGGTCAGCCACTCATCGGGCGGCCGCAGCCCGGCCCCGGCGAACGCGCAGTGCCGGACGGCGTCCCGGGAGAGCTCCCAGAACGCCCCCTGGCTGTCGGGCAGCAGCGTCAGCGTCACCACCCCGCCACCTGCCAGCAGCAGCACGAACGCCACCGCCCAGTGCGCCCGCAGCAGCCGCCCCACCGGCCGGTTCAGCAGCGCCGCCGGTACCAGCGAGCAGAGCAGCCCGGGCCAGAACAGCGGCACCCCGCTCAGGAGACCTGTGATCACGCCTGAACGGACGCCCCGGACGCCCGCCCGGTTCTGGCCGCGCCGGTTTCCGGCGCGGCCAGGGACGCAGGGCCGGAGTGCTCAGCGGTGGGCGGAGAACTGCACCACCTGCTGGTACGTCGGCCGGTTCTGCCAGGTGGTCTTGGCGTCGGTCACCCCGCCCAGCGGCCGCTGGATGACGGTGTCCGCGCACCACTGGTTGCCCGCCGCGCAGTCCGCGTCCCCCGGGTAGACCTGGGCCGGGGTCTGTGCGGCGGCCCGCTTCAGGGTGTCGAGCAGCACCGACCGGCAGGCCGCGAGGTCGCCCCCGCCGCAGAACGGGCGGGCCAGTGGGCCCGCCACCGGCTGGCCGAGCACGGCCCGCAGGTCCTTGTCCAGGTAGCTCCACCAGCCGTACTGGAACGCGGAACCCTTGTGCGGGATCGACTCGTTGGCGCTGACCGGGCCGCCACCGGGGCCCGGCTGCCCGCCCGACGGCGACTCGTTGATCTGCAACGCCCCGGTCAGCGCGGCGAAGAGCTGGTCGCCCAGCCCGGGCCGCATCACCCCCTCCGCGGCCAGCGGCCACCAGGCGTCCATGATCCGGATCGCCGCCGCGTCCGCGTACGTCTGGCTGCCGGCCGAGGTCTCCCGGCGCTGCGCGCCGTGCGCCAGCCAACTCTCCAGCTGCTGCACGGCGGTGACCGCGGCCGGGTCGGTCACCGGGGCGCTGCGGATCACCCGTAGCAGCTCGGGCAGCACGTCCTCGGCCCGCAGGTCGGCCAGCGCGGCGCTCTCCATGGCCTGGGTGAGCGAGACCCGGCTCGCCCTGCCGCCGTTCTTCAGCAGGGCCTTGACCCGGTCGTCGAGCAGGTTGGCCCGGTGCACCGAGCCGTTGCCGTAGCCGGCCGGGGCGTACCCGGCGGCCTGTTTGTTGTTCCAGGAGATGTAGTAGTCCTGGTTGACCGACTGCGGGTGCTCGGCCGGCGGGGTGTACCGCGCGGTGTTGGCCACCGGGTCGAAGTCGGCCCACTCGTAGGCGGGTTCGGCCCGGACGGGCAGGCCGGGGTCGACCCCGGGGGCGCGGACGGGGTTGGCGCCGGAGTTGTAGTACGCGATGTCCCTGGAGTCCGCGTAGAACCAGTTGAAGGTGTAGTTGATGTCCTGCGCGGTCCGCTGGAAGCTCGCGGCGTCGTGCACCGCGCCGGGGTCGTTGAGCTCCTGGAAGCCGATGATGGAGTCGGCCTCGTGGCGGTAGGAGGAGCGCAGCGAGGTGAAGGCGACGGGGGCGCCGCCGACGATGCCGCGCGCGGTCACCAGGCCGTAGCGGGAGCGGTACATCACCAGGGTGTAGGAGCCGGCCGCGGTGGAGTCGGCGGTGGTCGGGCTCCAGGCGTTCTTCCGCTCCAGCCGGTCGAACGGCAGGCACTGGCCGTGCCAGCGGTAGGAGTTGGCGGCGGTGGTGACGGGTGAGCCGTCCGTGGTGCAGAGCGGGACGGCGTAGGTGTCGGTGATGTCCTGGCCCGCGGAGGTGGCGCTCCAGGCGTAGTCCTGGCCGCGGCCGAGCTGGACGTAGAAGCTGAGGCCGGCGAAGGCGGCGCCGCGGGCGCTGATGCCGGGGCCCTGGATCTCCTCCAGCATCAGCAGCTGCGGGGCGAAGTAGCCGGTCTGCGGGCCGAAGACGGCGACGGGGTGGCCGTCGTCGGTGTGGCTGCCGGAGACCAGCAGGGCGTTGGACATCCCGTGCCGGTCGCGGAGCAGGTTGCCGGGCAGCACGCCGCCTGCCGGGGTGGTGAGCTGTCCGGCCGAGCCGGTGGCGTCGTAGACCAGCCGCTCGGGCACCACCGATCCCGGGTCGGGCAGCGCGGCGCCCTGCGGGTCGTCGGGCGCCTGGGCGTAGGGGAAGCTCTGCCCGTCGTGCAGGGTCTGGACGGCCTCCGGGTCGTCGGCCTCGCGCAGCGACTTCCAGACGGCGTCGCCGGCCTCCTTGCCGTAGCGGGCCTCGGCGGCCGACTTGACCTGGGCGGAGGCGAGTTCACCGCCGCCGCCGGAGCCGAAGAGGGCGCCGACCACGGAGGCGAGGGCCACCAGGTCGGTCAGCTTGAACGGTGCGATCGAGCCCTGGTTGGTGATCGGGTCGATGTGCCCGGTGAGGTCGTACTCGCCGGGGAAGTAGCGGCCGTCGTACGCCTCCTTGACGTACTGGTTGATGCCGTCGAGGTAGGCGGTGGCATCGTTGAGAGCCTGCTTCGCCCGGTCGCCCTGCCCCGCGATGGCGTCGATCTGCCGCTGGAGCTCGTCCTCGGTGTACGGGGCGGCCTGCCAGAAGCTCTGCTCCAGCTGGCGGTTGGCCGCGGCGCCGCCGGCGAAGCCGGAGAGCTCGCCCCGGCCGACGTGCCGGAAGAGGTCCATCACCCAGAGCCGGTCCTGCGCGGCGGCGTAGCCCGCGCCGAACTCGGTGCCGTAGCGGGTGGTTCCGGTGATGTGCGGGACACCGGTGGCCTTGTCCCGGACGATGGCGACGTCGGCGCGGGGCCGGGTGGTGCTGGCCACCTGGTCGGCGGGGACGCCGAAGGAGGCGTCGTTGAAGAAGCTGCGCAACTGGGCCTCGGTGAGGCCCGGGTAGCCGGCCGCGAGCGCCGCGTACGGGCCGAGCTGGTCGTCGGTGTGGGCGGGGCGGCTGCCGAACATCCGGTTGAGGATGATCTCCGCGAGGGTGGCGTTGCCGTTCTCGCCGGGCGGCAGGATGTCGAGGCAGCGGCCGCCGCAGTAGTCGCCGGCCGCGACGGGGGTGCCGGGCACGGGGGTGGCCGGGGCGGGTGTCGTGGTGAGGGCCGCGGTGATGAGGAGGGCCGCCGAGAGGCCGGCGACCGGGAGCCTGAGCGCATGGGGGCGTCGGTGCATATCAGCTCCTCCGTCAGAGCTAAGAGGGTTCGACGGTAGGGCTGTTACTGGCCGGTTGCCTAGTAGCGTGCATGCCATTTGCCGCGCGCCCCGCACGTCCTGCCGAGTGCGTCCCCGGCAGCAGGTGATCCCCAACTCCCGTATATCTGAAGACAATCATCTATCTCGCTCGATCGAGCGAACTATCCGTCACGCCCACACTTTTGCCTCCTCATGGGGGAACATCAGCACGTCCGCGCCCGAACGGCCCATGTCCGGGCGGCACCACCTCAGGCCACTTGGATCAGCCCGTGACTACCTCCGCCCCCGTGTGGGACTGCCCGTTCAACCACACCGCAGGCCTGGAGTTCGACCCCCTCCTGAAGCAACTGCTCACCGAGGACCCGATCGCCAGGATCCGGCTGCCGCACGGCGAGGGCGAGGCCTGGCTGGCCACCCGCTACGAGGACGTCCGCGTCGTCACCACCGACCGCCGGTTCAGCCGCGCCGCCGGCATCGGGCGGGACCTCCCCCGCATGACGCCCGCCCCGATCGCCCAGGTCGAGGCGATCAACCTGATGGACCCGCCCGCCCACAACCGGCTGCGGCGGCTGGTCGCCAAGGGCTTCACCAACCGCCAGGTCGAGCAGATGCGGGCGAAGACCCAGCGGATCGTCGACGGCTTCCTGGACGAGATGGCCGAACACGGCTCCCCCGCCGACCTGGTCCACCACCTCTCCAGCCGGCTGCCGCTCACCACCATCTGCGAGATGCTCGACATCCCCGAGCGGGACCGCGCCGAACTCCGCGGCCACGCCGTCGCGATGATGTCGATGGGCCCCGGCAGCGGTGACGGCCAGGTCCGCGCCAAGACCGCCCTGCGCGACTACTTCGCCGAGCTGACCGCCGCCCGCCGCCGCGCCCCCGGCGAGGACCTGATCAGCGCCCTCGCCACCGCCCGGGACGGCGAGGAACTGCTGGACGACCAGGAGCTCGCCGTGATGGCGATGGTCCTGCTGGTCACCGGCCACGACACCAGCACCTACCAGCTCAGCAACATCACCTACACCCTGCTCACCCACCCCGAGCAGCTCGCCAAGCTCCGCGCCCAGCCCGACCTGCTGCCGCGCGCCCTGGAGGAGCTGCTCCGCTTCATCCCGTTCCGCCAGGGCGTCGGCATCGCCCGGGTGGCCACCGAGGACGTCGAGCTGGGCGGTGTGCTGATCAAGGCCGGCGAGGCCGTGCACGTCTCCTACCTGGCCGCCAACCGCGACGGGCGGATGTTCGACCGGCCCGACGAGCTGGACCTCGACCGCGGCACGGCCAACCACATGACCTTCGGCTACGGCACCCACCACTGCCCCGGCGCGCACCTGGCCCGGATGGAGCTCCAGGTCGCCATCGGCACCCTGCTGCGGCGCTTCCCCGGGCTGCGGCTCGCCGTCCCGGCGGACGGGCTGGACTGGCGGACGGGCTCGATCTGGCGCTACCCGCGCACCCTTCCGGTCGCCTGGTGACCCTCCCCCCGCGCCACCCAGGCGCACGTCCGACGCACCCGTAGGCACCAGGGGAGACCTCATCCATGGCAACACTCTGCCGACCCGCCATCGCGGTACCCGAGCACGTCATCACGCTCGGCCAGACCCTCGACCTGGCCCGCACCCTGCACGCCGGCCACCCGCAACTCGCCCTGGCACTACGGCTGATCGAGAACACCGGGGTGCGGACCAGGCATCTCGTCCAGCCCATCGAGCAGACCCTGGAGCACCCCGGCTTCACCACCCGCAACGCCGTCTACGAACGCGAGGCCAAGCTGCGCGTCCCCGAGGTGGTCGAACGCGCCCTCGGGCACGCCGAGCTGTCCGCCCGGGACATCGACCTGATCGTCTACGTCTCCTGCACCGGCTTCATGATGCCCTCGCTGACGGCCTGGCTGATCAACACCATGGGCTTCCGCTCGGACACCCGCCAGGTGCCGATCGCCCAGCTCGGCTGCGCGGCCGGCGGCGCCGCCGTCAACCGGGCGCACGACTTCTGCCGCGCCTACCCGGGCTCCAACGTCCTCATCGTGGCCTGCGAGTTCTGCTCGCTCTGCTACCAGCCGACCGACCTCGGCGTCGGCTCGCTGCTCTCCAACGGCCTGTTCGGGGACGCCGTCGCCGCCGTGGTGATGCGCGGCCGCGGCGGCACCGGCGTGCACATCGAGCGCAACGGCTCGCACCTCGTCCCGCACACCGAGGACTGGATCTCCTACGGGGTCAAGGACACCGGCTTCCACTTCCAGCTCGACAAGCGCGTCCCCGGCACCATGGAGATGCTGGCCCCCGCCCTGCGCGCGCTGGCCACCGAGCACAGCTGGGACGTCTCGGGCCTCGGCTTCTACATCGTGCACGCCGGCGGCCCCCGCATCCTCGACGACCTCTGCCACTACCTCAATCTGGAGCCCGCCGCCTTCCGTTTCAGCCGCGCCACCCTCACCGAGCGCGGCAACATCGCCAGCGCCGTCGTCTTCGACGCCCTCGCCCGCCTCTTCGACGAGGGCGCCCTTCCCGACGGCGCCCAGGGCCTGATCGCCGGTTTCGGACCAGGCATCACCGCCGAGATCTCGCTGGGCAGTTGGGTCGCCACCCCGGTCGGGGCCACCATCCCCCACCGCTCCCGCGCCCTCGGCACCGCCGGCCTCGCCCTGGCCCGTACCGCCACCCCCCTCCGTCTCCCCGCCGGCACTACGATCTCGGAATGACCGATACCACGGACCGAACGGACACCACTGGCAGAGTCGCCGAACTGGCGGCGCGTTTCCCCACGCTGCACGCGCCGCAGCACTGGGCGTGGGGGCCTTACGACGCGCAGTTCTCGACGGAACTGCCGCCGGACGAACTGGTCACCAACATCCATCTGGTCGGGTTCAGCGAGGGATTGGTGGTGCTCTGCCGGGACGAGCGCGACCACTGGTTCCTGCCGGGCGGGACGCGGGAGAGCGGGGAGAGCATCGAGTCCTGCCTGGTCCGGGAGTTGCGGGAGGAGGCCGGCGCGCAGTTGCTCGGGGCGCCGGTCTGGCTGGGGGCGCACCGGTGCGTGACGGACGCCCCGGAGCCGTACCGGCCGTGGCAGCCGCACCCCGAGAAGGCCTGGCTCTGGGGCTGGGCGGAGGTGACGGTGGACTCCGCGCCGACCAATCCGGCCGATGGCGAACAGGTGGTCGAGGTGCGGGCGATGGAGGCGGGCGAGGCGCAGCAGCTGCTGGCCGGTGGGCGCGACGCCTGGTGGGCCGAGCTGATCGGCCTGGCCGTGGAGCTGCGGGGGCGGGCCGGGGGCTGACGCGCGGCCCGGCCGACGGCTGAAGCGCGGCCGAGACGCCTGGTCGGCGAGGTATTCCCATCGGCGCCGGAGATCACTTGAATGGCCGAGCAGCGCAGCGCAATGTCCAATATACGGTGATATGAATCGGGTGACGCCTGTAGCCAGGGGGTCGCACCGATGGGAGCACCATGGACAACTACCCGCTGCTCAACATCTTCTGGACGATGCTGGAGCTCTTCCTGTGGATTCTCTGGTTCTTCCTGCTGTTCAAGATCATCACGGACATCTTCCGCAGCCATGATCTGGGCGGCTGGGCAAAGGCCGGCTGGCTACTCCTCGTGATCGTGCTGCCACTCATCGGCGTGCTCGTCTACGTCATCGCGCGCGGCAGGTCGATGAGCCAGCGAGACGTGGAGCAGGCCCAGCGGAACGAGGCCGCCTTCAAGGAATACATCCGCAGTGCCGCCGCCCCGCCGACGGAGGGCGGAGGCGGCACCGGGGCCGCCACGGGCGCCCGCAGCCATGTCGACGATCTGGCCAAGCTGGCGGAGCTCAAGGCCACCGGCTCGCTCACCGAGGAGGAGTACCAGCGGGCCAAGGAAAGACTGTTGGCCTGAGCACCGGCCGGGCAGCGAGGGAAGCGACGGCGGGGGGGGGGGGGGGGGGCGGGGGCCCCCCCCCCCCCCCCCGGGCGGGGGGCCCCCCCCCCCCGGCGGGGGGGGGGGGCCCCCCCCCCCGCCGCCCCCGGGCCCGGC
>NZ_JBIUYD010000024.1:81382-153057 GCF_044744345.1 Kitasatospora sp. NPDC087315
TCCACACCCCCGCCACCTCCAAGCTTGTGGCGCCCCCCCCGCGGCCCCCCCCCCCCGCCCGGGGGGGGGGGGGCGGGGCCCGCCCCCCCCCCCCCCCCCCCGCCGCCGTCGTCTGCTCAGCGCCGCCCGGAGCGGCGGTTGCCGGACCCGCCCTGGCCGCTGCCCTGGCCGCTGCCCTGGCCACTGTTCTGGCCGCCACCGGTCAGACCGGCCCGGCGCAGCGCGTCCGCCATGGCGCTGTTGCCCAGCGGCGCCGACCCGCCGGAGCCGGAGCCCGAGCCGGAGCCGCGCCGGTCCTGGCGCGGCGGACGCGCCGCCCGCTCGCCGCCGCGCTCGCCACCACGGCCCCGGTCACCGCCCCGGTCACCGCGGTCGCCGCCACCGCCCCGGCCGACCTCGTCGTCCAGCCGCAGCGTCAGCCCGATCCGCTTGCGCGGCACGTCCACCGAGGTCACCCGCACCGTGACGATGTCACCGGGCTTGACCACCTCGCGCGGGTCCTTGACGAAGTTCTTCGACAGCGCCGAGACGTGCACCAGCCCGTCCTGGTGGACGCCCACGTCCACGAAGGCGCCGAAGGCGGCGACATTGGTCACCACGCCCTCCAGCACCATGCCGGCCTCCAGGTCGCCGATCTTGTCGACGCCCTCCTTGAAGGTGGCCGTACGGAACGCCGGGCGCGGGTCGCGGCCGGGCTTGTCCAGCTCGCCGAGGATGTCGGTGACGGTCGGGATGCCGAAGGTGTCGTCGGCGAAGTCGCCCGGCCGCAGCGCCCGCAGCGCGGTGCCGTTGCCGATCAGCTGCCGCAGCTCCCCGCCGGTGGCGGCGAGGATCCGCCGCACCACCGGGTACGCCTCCGGGTGCACGCTGGAGGCGTCCAGCGGGTCGTCGCCGTCCGGGATCCGCAGGAAGCCCGCGCACTGCTCGAAGGCCTTCGGGCCGAGCCTGGCGACGTCCTTGAGCGACTTGCGGGTGCGGAACGGGCCGTTGGCGTCACGGTGGGCGACGATGTTGTCCGCGAGCGTCCCGGTGATCCCGGAGACCCGGGTGAGCAGCGGCGCGGAGGCGGTGTTGACGTCCACGCCGACCGCGTTGACGCAGTCCTCCACCACGGCGTCCAGCGAGCGGGAGAGCTTCACCTCGCTGAGGTCGTGCTGGTACTGGCCAACGCCGATCGACTTGGGGTCGATCTTGACCAGCTCGGCCAGCGGGTCCTGGAGGCGGCGGGCGATGGAGACCGCGCCGCGGATGGACACGTCCAGCTCGGGCAGCTCCTGCGAGGCGAACGCGGAGGCCGAGTAGACCGAGGCGCCGGCCTCGCTGACCATCGCCTTGGTGAGCTTCAGCTCGGGGTGGCGCTTGAGCAGGTCCTCGGCGAGCTTGTCGGTCTCCCGGGAGGCGGTGCCGTTGCCGATCGCGATCAGGTCGACGGAGTGCTTCTTCGCCAGCGCGGCCAGGGTGGCCAGGGCGGCGTCCCACTTGTTGGCGGGCTGGTGCGGGTAGATCGTGTCGTACGCGACGACCTTGCCGGTGTCGTCCACGATCGCGACCTTCACCCCGGTACGGAAGCCCGGGTCGAGGCCCATGGTGGCGCGGGTGCCGGCCGGGGCGGCGAGCAGCAGGTCGCGCAGGTTGGCGGCGAAGACGCGGACGGCCTCGTCCTCGGCCTCCTGCCGGAGCCGGCCGCGCAGGTCGATGCCGAGCCGGACCAGGATGCGGGTGCGCCAGGCCCAGCGGACGGTGTCGCCGAGCCACTTGTCGGCCGGGCGGCCGTGGTCGGCGATGCCGAACCGGGCGGCGATCCGCTGCTCGTAGTCGCTCTCCCCGGGCAGGTCGCCGTCCTCGCCGTCGAACGGGGACAGCTCCAGGTCCAGCACCTCCTCCTTCTCGCCGCGCAGCATCGCGAGGATGCGGTGCGAGGGGAGCCTGGTGTACGGCTCGGCGAAGTCGAAGTAGTCGGCGAACTTGGCGCCGTCCTGCTCCTTGCCGTCCCGGACGGTGGCGACGAGGCGACCCCGCGTCCACATCCGCTCACGCAACGTGCCGACCAGGTCGGCGTCTTCCCCGAACCGCTCGACCAGGATGGCGCGGGCGCCCTCCAGCGCGGCGGAGGCGTCGGCCACCGACTCGTTCAGGTAGCCGGCGGCCAGCGCGGCCGGGTCCTGCACCGGGTCGGCGAGCAGGGTGTCGGCGAGCGGCTCCAGGCCGGCCTCGCGGGCGATCTGCGCCTTGGTGCGCCGCTTCGGCTTGTACGGCAGGTAGATGTCCTCCAGCCGGGCCTTGGAGTCGGCGGCGAGGATGCGGGCGCGCAGCGCGTCGTCCAGCTTGCCCTGCGCCTCGATGGACTCCAGGACGGCGGTGCGGCGCTCCTCCAACTCGCGGAGGTAGCGCAGCCGCTCCTCCAGCGTGCGCAGCTGGGTGTCGTCGAGGGAGCCGGTGACCTCCTTGCGGTAGCGGGCCACGAAGGGCACGGTCGAGCCGCCGTCGAGCAGGTCGACGGCCGCCTTCACCTGCCCCTCGCGGACGCCCAGCTCCTCGGCGATCTGCCGCTCGATGGCCTGCTGGGCCTGCTTGACCACCTGTTCGGCTGACGTGCTCACGAAGCCGGTCACCTTCTCCAGAGTTGCTGTCCCCGTTGTTCCCCGTACGCCCTGCATTCTGGCAGGTACCGGTGACCGGTCCCGGACGCCCCCGGGCGCGCCGGGCGTGGCGCGACTCCGTTCCCGGCTCCGTTCCCGGCCGCGCCGCCTCCTCCGCCGCCGTCTCCGTCCCGCCCCCGCGTCAGCCGAAATCGGTTCGGCGGGCGGTACCGGCGCGGGGTAGCGTCCGCCGGTATGGAGAAGAGCGACTACGCGGCCGCGATGCGGCGTGACACCACCCGGTTCCTCACCGCCGTCACCGGCGATCTCGGCCTGACCGTGCCGAGTTGTCCGGGGTGGCGGGTGGCCGACCTGCTCTGGCACGTCGGCGAGGTGTACCGGTTCTGGACCAGGGTGGCCGAGGGGGAGATCACCGACCCGCACACCCAGTACACCGAGCCCGAGCGGCCCGCCGACGACGCCCTGCCGGGCTGGTTCGCGGAGGGCGCCGAGCAGTGCGCGGCGGTGCTGGAGCGGCTCGACCCGGCGGAGCCGAGGTGGAGTTGGTCGACGCAGGCGAACGCCGGCTTCATCCAGCGGCGGATGGCCCAGGAGATCGCCGTGCACTGCTGGGACGCGGTCAACGCGGTGGGCCGGGACGAGCCCGTCGAGCGGACGCTGGCCCTGGACGGCATCGACGAACTGCTCACCCTCTTCCTCCCCCGGGCCGCCCCCGACGGCCTCCCGGAGGCCGGCCTGCACCTGCACGCCACGGATGCCGAAGGCGGCGCCGGAGAGTGGACCCTCCGCGCGGTGGGCGGGAGTTGGCAGCTCGGACGGGAACACGGCAAGGCCGCGGCGGCGGTCCGCGGCACGGCCTCCGACCTGCTGCTGATGCTCTGGGGCCGGCGCGACGCGGACCGGCTGGAGGTGTTCGGCGACCCGGAGGTCATCAAGGCCTACCGGGCGGCCTTCGAACTCGACTGATCCGGCGGGCCGTTCGAGCCAGGCCCGTTCAGGCCTGCTCAGGCCCGCCCGGCACCTCCCCGGCCCGTTCAGGCCGGGGAGACCGACGAGCGGGGCTCCCCCGACTCGGCCAGGTCGATCAGGTGGACCTGGCCGGTCGAGAACACCAGGGCGACGAAGAGCAGCACGAGGATCAGCGTCCCGAACAGCAACGGCTCGTCAAGCCACTCCCGCAGCACCAGCAGCCCACCGGACCGCCGGCTGAACCGCCCGGTCACCGCCGCCACCGCCAGCGCCGCCACTCCGCCGAGCGCCCCCCACAGGACCCAACGCTCCCGCCTGTTTCTCATCCCCTTCTCATCCCCACACCCTGGTGTTCGAAATCCGGCTGAGGGTCGGGGAGATCCGCTATAGGCTGCCCGCCATGTGTGCTGCCGCGCGGATGCATCCCGACGAGCCGGACATCGACGCGGCCCTGGTCAGGCGACTGCTCGCCGTCCAGTTCCCGCAGTGGGCGTCCCTGCCGCTGGAACGGGTCGCCTCCTCCGGCACGGACAACGCGATGTTCCGGCTCGGGCCCGAACTCGCCGTGCGGCTGCCCCGGGTGGGCTGGGCCGCCGAGAGCGTCGACCGCGAACAGCACTGGCTGCCCCGGCTCGCCCCGCAGCTGCCGCTGCCCATCCCCACGCCGCTCGCGCAGGGCCGGCCCGGCTCCGGCTACCCCTGGCAGTGGTCGGTGATCCGCTGGCTGGGCGGCGGCAACCCGATCGTCGGCAGCATCGCCGAGCCGGTCCAACTCGCCCGCGACCTGGCCGGGTTCGTCACCGCTCTGCGCGCGGTCGACCCGGCCGACGGCCCGCCGTCCTCCCGGGGCGTCCCACTGGCCTCCCGGGACGGCGCCACCCGCGCCGCGATCGCCAGGCTGGACGGCGCGATCAACACCGAGGCGGCGACCGCGGTCTGGGACAAGGCGCTCCGCCTGCCCGAGCACGCCGGCCCGACCGTCTGGGTGCACGGCGACCTCTCCCCCGGGAACGTCCTGCTCGCCGGGCGGCGGCTGGGCGCCGTCATCGACTTCGGCCTGATCGGTGTCGGCGATCCGACGGTGGACCTGATCGTCGCCTGGAACCTGCTGCCCGGCATCGCCCGGTCCGCGTTCCGGACCGCCCTCGCCGCCGACGAGGCCGCCTGGGCCCGCGGCCGCGCCTGGGCGCTGTCGATCGCCCTGATCCAACTCCCCTACTACCGCCACACCAACCCCGCCCTGGCCGCCAACGCCCGCCATGTGATCCGCGAGGTCCTCGCCGACCGCAGCGTCTGAAGCCGGGCGCCCGACCTCGCACACGACCGTTCGGGCCCCCTCGCCCGGGGTGCCACGCCACGGCCTCACCGCCGGGCGGGTTGTCCGGGGCGCCGGTCCGGTCTCAAAATGTGGTGGCATACGCATCTGATGTGACGTCATAGAAAAGGTGGCGGGCTGGAGATGGATCCCGAACTGGTAGCGCTGGCCTCGACGGCCGCGGCCGCGCTGGTCGGCCGGCTGGCCACCGACGGCTGGGAGCAGGCCAAGCAGGCGCTCGAGGCGCTCTGGCGGCGCCGGCACCCGGACCGGCCCGAGGAGACGGAGGCCGTCGAGGCCCGGCTGGTCGAGACGCGCGAGGAACTGCTGGCCGCCCGGCTCTCCGGCGACCGGCAGGTGGAACAGGAACTGGCCGTCGAGTGGCGCACCCGCTTGCGCGACGCGCTCAGGGCCGACCCTTCGCTCGCGACGGAGCTGCGCGGGATGCTGACCGAACTCGACCGCGCGAGCCCCGAGTCCGGCGCCGGCGGAAACCGGGTGACCATGCGGGCCACCGCCTCCGACCAGGCGAAGATCTTCATGTCCGGCAACGACATGCACATCACCGGCCAGTGAGTGGACCGGGGCTCCGGCTGGAGGCCTACGCATCCGGCTACGGCACCATCTACCTGGCCGCCGGGGACCAGCACATCACCGTACGTGACCTGCACGTGCACCACGGGGACGGTGTCCACCGCGTCCGCCGGATCGAGTCCCACCCGGAGAGCGGCGACGACTGCCCGTACCCCGGCATGACCGCCTTCGGAGCGGAGCAGTCGAAGTGGTTCTTCGGCCGGGACAGAGCCCTCGCCAAGCTGACCGGCCGGCTGGACGAGTGCCTGCGGGACGGCGGGGCGGTCGCGGTGGTGGCGGCCTCCGGCACCGGCAAGTCCTCGCTGCTGCAAGCCGGTCTGGTGCCCGCGCTCGCCCGTGGGACGCTGCCCGGCTCGCGCCGGTGGCCCTGCCTGCTGTTCACGCCGGGCGCCCACCCCGTGGCCGCGCTCACGAGGCACCTGGCCGCGCTGACCGACAGCGAACCCGACGACGTCGAGGGCGAGTTGGACGGCGATCCACGGGCCCTCGCCGACCGGCTCGGCGGCGCGCTCCGCAGCCGGGGCGCCGACCGGCTGATGGTGATCGTCGACCAGGCGGAGGAACTGTTCACCCAGACCGCCTCGGAGGACGAGAGACGACGGTTCATCACCGCGCTCGCCCGCCTCACGGACTCCCCCGGCCCGTCCACCGGCGGCCCGCCGGCTCTGGTCGTCTACGGCGTCCGCGCGGACTTCTACGCCCGCTTCGCCCAATACCGCCCCGTCCACGAGGCGTTGGAGCGCCGCCAGGTCTTCATCGGCCCGATGTCGGAGACCGAGCTCCGGGAGGCGATCCTCTTCCCCGCGCAGCGGGAGCGGCTGGAGTTCGAAGAGGGCCTGGTCGAACTGCTCCTGAGCGACCTCGGCGTCGCCGCCGGCGGTCTCCACCGGCCCGAGGAGGACGGGAGCGCGGAGCCCTCGGCACCCGGGCGCGGCTACGAGGCCGGACGCCTCCCCCTGCTGGCCCACGCGCTCCGCACCACCTGGCAGCAGAGACACGGTTCGACCCTGACCGTCGACGGCTACAAGGCGTCCGGCCGGATCCAGGGCGCCGTCTCGGACACCGCCGAGACCATC
The DNA here is from genome assembly GCF_044744345.1 of Kitasatospora sp. NPDC087315. NCBI lineage: Bacteria > Bacillati > Actinomycetota > Actinomycetes > Kitasatosporales > Streptomycetaceae > Kitasatospora > Kitasatospora sp. NPDC087315. Next base: position 87,937 of record NZ_JBIUYD010000024.1, read on the forward strand.
TACCGGGGGCTCGACACAGCCGGGCGGGAAGCCGCCGAGGTGCTCTTCCGGCGTCTCGTCAGAATCGGCGAGGGATCGGAGGACACCCGGCGCGCGGTCACGGAGGAGCGGCTCACCGAAGGGCTCGTCCCCGCTGCGGCCGAGGCCGTGCTCGCCGGGTTCACGGGCCGCCGGCTGCTCACCCGGAGCCGTGACACCGTACAGATCACCCACGAGGCCCTGCTGCACGCCTGGCCCCGCCTGCGCGCCTGGGTGGACACCGACCGCGCCGACAACCTCCTCCGCCAGCAGCTGGAGGAGGCGGCCGCCGCCTGGGCCCGAACGCCCCGCCGCGACCCCGCCCTGCTGTACCGGGGCAGCCGGCTGGAGGCCGCCCGTGCCTGGGCAGCCCGCACCGGGCGGGCCGGTCTCGGCGCCACGGCCTCGGCCTTCCTGGACGCCTCGATCCGCCTGAGACGACGCACTACCCTCACCCGCCGCACCGCCGTCGCACTGCTGATCGCGCTCTCGCTGATCGCCATGACGGCCGCGGAGTCGGCCCGGGACCAGAAGAAAGTGGCCGATCAACAGCGCCGGACGGCCGTGGAACAGGGCAACCTCGCCATGGAACGCCTGCTCCAGGCCCGGGCCGAGAATCTGCGCGGGACCGATCCCCAGCTGTCGCTCCAGCTGAGCCTGGCCGCGCTGCGCCTCCATCCGACCCAGGAGGCCCGGACCGGGCTGATCACCACCCTTCAGCAGACCCGTCTCGACGGCGGTTCACAGCCGGGCGCCGTCGGATCGCTCATGGACACCGCCGCCTTCAGCCGGGACGGCGGCATGCTGGCCGTCGGGCGGGCGAAGGGCCAGGAGAAGGGGACGGTCCGGCTCTGGGACACCACCGATGCCGGGTACCCGAGTCTGCTCGCCACCCTGACCGGTCATGCCAACGAGGCCCAGGCGGTGGCCTTCAGCCCTGACCTGCGCCGACTGGTCACCGTTGCGGCCCCCACCCCCGATGGCGCGGCCGCAGGCGAGAAGCCGGCCGACAGCGATGTCATCCTGTGGGACCTGACGGACCGCCACCACCCGCGGCGGATGGCCTTCGACGCCGAGGTCGGCGACCGGGTACAAGCCGCGGTGTTCAGCCCGGACAGTCGCAGGCTGGCCCTCCTCGCCGGCGGCTCGACCGGCACGCTGACCCTGTGGGACGTCGGCGACGGCGCGGCCCCGCGCCGGCTCGCCGGCCCGGTCGCGGCCACGCAGGCCCAGTACGCGGCATTCAGCGCCGACGGCCGCCTCCTGGTCACCGGTTCGGGAACGTTCGAGGCCAAGGACGAGTCGGGCACCCCGGGTTCCGTCACCCACGGGACGGGTTGGCAGGTCTGGGACGTGACGGACCCGACGGCCCCGAGGGCGACAGCCGAAGAGCGGCTGATCAACGGGCCGGTCGTCCTGAGCCCGACCGCCCCGGTCCTGGCCACGGGCTGGAGGCGGACGGTCCTCCTCTGGGACCTCACCGACCCGGGCTCGCCGAGGAAACTGGCGGCCCTCAACAACTCCGACGACGTTTCGGCGTTCGCGTTCGGGCCGGACGGCCGGTCCCTCATCACCTCCTCCTCCGACGGCGGCTCCGTGCTCTGGGACCTCACGGACCCGGCGCACCCCCGGCCCCAGCCGCCCCTGGTCGGCTCGCACGGCGCCGTGGCCGCCTCCCGGAACGAGCTCGACCAGCAGACCCGGGCCGGGAGTTTCCGGCGGATCGAGTCCGTCGCGTTCAGCGGGGACGGCCAACGGGTCCTCCAGGTCGACGGCGGCGGGACGGTCTCCCAGTGGCTGGTCGGCGGCCGCCCGGCCCCGGCCGTGATCGCCCCGGTTCCGGGCACGGATCTGCGCAGTGCCGCGTTCAGCCCCAACGGCCGCCGACTGGTCGTCGGCGGGCGGTCGGGTGACGCGCACCTCTGGGACACCTCCGACCCGGCCAGGCCGCAGGAGCTGGCGGTGCTTCCCGGCCGCGCCGGGTGGCAGGCCGTGGCCGTGGGGTTCAACCGGGACTCCACCGTGGTGGCGGTCGGCACGCGGTACGGAGTGTCCTCCGGGCAGGGCGGCGAGGTCACCCTCTGGGACGTGTCCGACCAGGGCCACCCCCGGCGGCTGACCACTCTCGCGGTGCCGTCGGGGGTGGGATCGCTGGCGTTCAGCCCACGGTCCGGAGTGCTCGCCGTCACGGGCGGCAAGGACTGGGCCGACTCCTGGGTGGGCCTCTGGGACACGGACGATCCCTCCGCCCCCGTCCAGCTGAAACTGATCGAGCGGCTCAGCCCGCTGGTCAACTCCTTGACGGCCCCGACGGGCTCCGGCGGCGGACCCCTCGTCACGCTTCCGGACCCCCTGCCCTCCATTCAGCACACGCCGACGGTGTTCAGCCCCGACGGGCGGCGGCTGATCCTTCCGGGATCGCTCTGGGACGTCTCGGATCCCGCCGCGCCGGTTCTGGTGCCCGTCGCCAAACCTGCCGACCCGCTGGCCGGCCTGCTGGCCGGCATCACCAGGCCGCTGTCCGGCACGTCCGCCGCGGCCTTCGGACCGGACGGAACAGTCCTGGCGGACGACGGCCTCGACGGCGTCCGCCTCTGGCAGTCGGGGCAGAGCATCGGACCGGCCCCGCTGGCCACCATCCCGGTGACCGCGGAGCTGGTCCAGGTCGCCTACCACCCGGACGGTGGGCTGATCGCCCTCGGCCAGCGGAACGGTGTCGTCCGGCTCTACGAGACGGCCGATCCGACCGTGCCGGGCTGGGCCGCCGACCTGCCCGATTCCGCCACCGACCTGGCGGACGTCCGTTTCAGCCCCAACCGCAGATCCCTGTTCGTCGTCCGCGACGACGGCTCCGGCCAGCTCTGGGATCTCGGTGCCCTTCCCGCCATCACCGCCGACCCCGTCGGTCTGGCCTGCCGGATCGCGGGAGGCGGCCTCTCGCGCGGCGACTGGGAGCTCACCTACGCCAAGGGGCTGCCCTACCAGGACACCTGCGCACGAAGCTGAGCCCTCACGCCGACGGAGCCGACGGGAGAGGCGTCCGCCCGGGGACGGGGCCGGCCCCGGTCAGTGCCCGGTGAGCTGCTGGTGGACGCACTGCTGGTACTGCCGGAGGCTGTCGGGCCGGTAGCACTCCTGCGTGTTGTTGGCGTACCAGACCATGAAGACGGCGACCAGGACGGACACCACGATCGCGAGGAACGACGCCACCACTCCGGTGATGGCCATGCCCCGGCCGACGCCGCTCCGCCTGGCCTTCGTCAGGGCCACGATGCCCAGGATCAGGCCGATGACGCCGAACAGGCCGCCGACGGAGATGATCGAGGTGATCAGACCGATGACACCCAGCACCATGGCTGCCACGGCCAGGCCGTTCCTGCCGACCGGGGACCGCATGCCATGACCGGGACCCTGGGAGCGGGGGGAGTACGGGTCCGTCCCCGTGGCCCACGTCTCGCTGCCTTGCGTGTTCAACAACCGTCCTCTCGTCGACTGAGCAGGACACGATCCTCGCCTCCGGGGTATCGGGCGCGCATCGCGGGAAGGCGGGAGAAAACGCTCCCCCGATCGGGGGAGGCCACCGGTGAGCCACCAGGACATCGGCGGCCGGCTCGGGCACCACGCACGGCGGAAGAGCACCGGAAGAGCACCGGATGAGCAGAGGAAGCCGGGCCCGTCGACTTCCTGTTCAACCGCCCCCACCGGTCCGGCCGGATCCGTCGTCAGGCCGGGGTCGGAAACGCGAACCGCACGTCGGTCAGCTGCTCCGACACCTCCCACAGACGGCGGCCGGTCCCCTCATCGGCGGCCCCGGCCGACAACCGCACCCGCGTCGGTCCGCCGCGCAGCTCGGCCGGTCCGTCCGGGCCGATGAACTGCCCGCCCTCCACCGTCGGCTCGGTCGCCGCGTACAACTGGGGCAGGGCGCCGCGGTCCGGGGCCTGGGCGAGCAGAGGGTTTCCGATGCTGCCGAACACCACCCGCCACAGGCCGACCGGCCCACTCGTCTGCAGGCTGGTGGCGGTGTAGCCGGGATGGGCAAGCACGCTGCGCACCGGGCTGCCGGCCTCGGCCAGCCGTCGGTGAAGCTCCCGGCCGAAGACGGCGTTGGCGAACTTCGACTGGTCGTAGAAGGCCATCGGCGAGTAGCCGCGCCCGCCCGCGAGGTCGTCGAAGCGCAGGCGACCGTTCCGGTGCCTGAGCGAACTCACCGTGACCACGCGGGGATCGCGCCCGACGGCCAGCAGGTCGAGGAGCAGCCCGGTGAGCGCGAAGTGACCGAGATGGTTGACGGCGAACTGCAGCTCATGGCCCTGCGCGCTCAGCGATCGCGGCGGCGCCATCACGCCCGCGTTGTTCACGAGCACGTCCAGCCGCGGATGATCGGCGCGCACCTGGTCGGCGAAGGACCGGACGGAGTCGAGATCGGCCAGATCGAGGTGGCGCACCTCAAGACCGGCGCCCGGATGCTGATCGGTGATCTCCGCGACCGTCCGGTCCCCCTTCCCCACGTCCCGCACCGCGAGGATCACGTGCCCGCCCCTGCGGACGAGTGCGCGGGTGGTCGCCAGGCCGAGGCCACTGCTGGCTCCGGTGACGACGAACACCCGCCCTGTCTGGTCCGGGATCTGATCGATCGTCCAGCGCTGTTTCTGCGTCATTCGGCACATGCTGTCGCTGGTGTCACTCGGTGTCAAGATGCCCCCGAGTGCCGCGGAAGGCATGGCGTTACCATGGGCCGGTGAGCACCCGCCCCGAATTCACCATGGCCGAACGCAAACGCCGACTCGTCTCGGACGAGCTCACCGCGGCAGCGCTGGAGCTGCTCACGGTGAAGGGGTTCGACGTGGTCACCATCGACGAGATCGCGGCCGCCGCCGGCGTGTCCAAGCGCACGTTCTTCCGGTACTTCGCGTCCAAGGAGGACGTGGTCGTCCAGTTCCTGGCCGACCTGGGCACCGGCATGCGCGCCGGACTGGCAGCCCGCCCCGTCGGGGAGCGGCCCTCCGTGGCACTGCTGCACGCCGTCTCGGTCCCCGTCAGGGCCTGCGGCGACCACGCCGACCGGGCCCTGCGGGTGGTGCAGCTGATCCTGCGGACCCCCGCCCTGCTCGCCCGCTTCCTGGAGCGCCAGGCGCGATGGCGCGACGAGCTGACCGCAGAACTGGCGCTCCGCCAGGGGCTCGACCCCGACACCGACCTTTATCCGCGACTGGCCGCCGGAATGGCACTGACCGCCTTCGACGCCGTGCTGCAGCGGTGGAGCGACAGCGACGGCAGCGAGGATCCCGCCGAACTGACCGCCCGGGCCTTCGCCGTCATCGCCCCGGCACTGGACGCTTCCTGACCTGCTCGCGCTCGACATGGCCGAGCACACCCGGGAGACAGGTCACGCGGGGTTCGCGCAGTTCACCGCCGTGCACGTGACGGTTGCGGTCGCAGAGCCGCCGGAGCAGCCCACAAGCCCCCGTGCCGGACCGGGAAGGGGTTCCCGGCCCGGGCCCCCTGGTCCCGCCCGCGTACATCCCACGGTGCGTGGGTGGGACCCCTGAACCCGCCCCGCCCGTGTGCGCCTCAGCAGCGCACGGGCGGGGCTTCAAGCCGTCCAAGGTCCGAATAGAACTCGCAGGTAGCCTGTCACGGTTGCCTCACTTTCCGAGCCCTTCGACGCCCCGAGCCCAGTCGGCGCCCCCACCGACCGCGACGCCAATCCGCAGTACGTGCTGCCGTTGGTGCTGCACCTGGAGAAGGCGGACCCGCCGGGGCGCACGGACGCGCTGGAGACCTCGGCGCGGGCGGTGCTGACCCTGACCATCACCGACCAGCCGCCGCGCGGGCGGTCGCCGAGGCACTGGAGGCGCGAAGGGCCGAGCCCACGGTGCGGCGCCCGACGAAAGCGCCGCACCCCACCGCCCCGCCGACGAACCCGCCCCCCGCACCTCGCCACCGGAGACCCCTGGTCTGCGAGAGGCGATCGCCGGACTGATCGCCTCCTGCTCGCGCATGTCCACGTACAGGCCTGCGCCGTCCGCGTGCAGCCATGCCTCGCCCGGACCGCTCGCGGTGCGGAGATCCCCTGGGCCGAGTTCCGCACGACGGGGCGACACGGCACCGATCGACAGCTTCCCGGCGCCGGATCGAGGCGTTGGACGAAAGCCGCATCGGCTCGGGGAGCATCAGGGTGGAGCAAGTCGAACGCCGGGTGTACGGTCGTACACGTCGTGGTGTACGGTCGTACATCATCTCGGCGATCGGCCGACGACAGCGACTCCGCGCGCCGCCCGTGAAGCGGTGTGCGCACGCAACGCATGCCTTTCCTCACCTCAGCGACGAGGCGCTCTGCCGGAGCCTCGAAAGGACCGTTTGTGATGCCAAGAACCAGCGGCTCGGTGACAGCTCGCGTCCCATTTCCGGAAAAAGTCGCCTACTCGAGCGGTGACCTCGCGTTCAACCTCGTGTATGTCGCGACGGGCACGTACCTCATGTTCTTCTACACTGAGGTCGTCGGAATTCCGGCAGCAACCGTCGGCACGATGTTCCTGGTGGCCCGTCTGCTCGACGGAGTATGGGACCTCGTTGTCGGCGTGCTGATGGAGAAGCTCAGCTCAAGGTTCGGAAAGGCCCGGCCGTGGCTGCTTTTCCTTGCCGTTCCTTATGGCGCGAGTGCGGCACTTCTGTTCTCGGCTCCGAACCTCGGTGAGACCGGTAAAATAGTCTACGCATTCGCGACCTATATGCTCTCGGGTGTCGTCATCTATACCGCGATGAACATCCCCTACGGGGCTCTCAGCGCTCTTATGACCGAAGACGCCGGGGATCGTGGCCTGTTGAGCACGTTCCGAATGGTCGGTGCTTATGTGGGGACACTCATCGTCGCCGCGCTCACCATGCCGCTCGTCGATGCGTTCGGCGGAGGCGCCAGTGCGTGGACGCTGACGTTCTCGCTGTACGGCGGACTTGCCGTTGTCCTCTTCTTCATCGTGTTCGTGTTCTGCAAGGAGCGCGTCGGTTCGTCCCGCGCGCCGGACGAGGCCGGTTCATCCGACGCGGTGACCCCCGTCGTGGCGGTGGGCCGCCCGTTCACGACCCGTGAGGGTCTCGCGTCGCTGCTGCGCAACAAGTACTGGCTCCAGCTCACGCTCCTCGGAATCCTGCTGCTGTCGGCGTACGGCCTTGTCGGGGTCTACCCGTACTACGCCCAGTACACGCTGGGTGACGAGAACCTCGCGACGATGCTCTTCACGTTCCGCACGATCGTCGAATTCGCCGGTGTGTTCCTTGCGATCCCCCTGGTGAGACGGATCGGCAAGCGCAATATCTCGCTGCTGGGATGCGTCGCGATGGTCGTGGGGCAGTTGGTCATCGCGGTGGCTCCCGCGTCGCTTCCGGTCGTCCTCACCGGTCTCTCGGTCGGCGGCGTCGGCGTGGGAAGCATGTTCGCGGTTCTGTTCGGCATGGTCGCCGACACGATCGAGTACGAGGAGTGGCGCAGCGGTTTTCGCGCCGAGGGGCTCGTCTTCGCGGGTGCGACCATCGGGCAGAAGATCGGCGGCGCCCTCGGCGGTGTCTCCATCGGCTGGATGCTTGGATTCGGCGGATTCCGAGAGGGCGGTGGCGCGACTCAGCCGGCATCCGCCATCAGCGCGATCGACTTCGTCTTCATCTGGCTGCCCCTGATCTTCGCCATCGCGATGGCCGCCGTCCTGGCCTTCTACCACCTCGACAAGGAGCATCCGCAGATCCTCGCTGACCTGCGGAGGCGTCGTGCCGAGTCCGTTTCTCTCGCACCGGAGGGCGAGGCATGAGCCTGCGAAAGCACCACGCGATGACCGGTTCCGCCGTCGAGCACGTGCACGATGCTCTCGACACCGCGGAATGGTGGCGCACCGCGGTGATCTACCAGGTGTACCCGCGCTCGTTCTCCGACTCGGACGGCGACGGGAACGGCGATCTCGGCGGCATCAAGCACCGCCTCGCCTACCTTCGGGACCTCGGTGTCGACGCGATCTGGATCTCTCCCTTCTATCCTTCTCCGCAAGCGGACGGCGGATACGATGTCGCCGACTACCGCGACGTCGATCCGATGTACGGAACGCTCGCCGATGCGGACGACCTGATCGCGACCGCACACGCGCTCGGTATCCGGGTGATCATCGACATCGTGCCCAACCACACGAGTGACGAGCATCCCTGGTTCCAGGCGGCACTCGCGGCCGGCCCGGGTTCTCCCGAGCGTGCCCGGTACTGGTTCGTCGATTCCCCAGGGGTGCCGAACAACTGGCCCAGCGAGTTCGGCGGACCGGCGTGGACGCAGGTGGCGGACGGACAGTGGTACCTGCATCTCTTCGACCGGAAGCAGCCCGATCTCAACTGGGAGAATCCCGAAGTCCGGGAGATGTTCGCGGGGACACTGCGGTTCTGGCTGGACCGGGGCGTCGACGGTTTCCGGATCGACGTCGCCCACCACCTGGTCAAGGCGCCCGGCCTCTCCGACTTCGATGCCGACTGGGACGCGTACAACAGGGGCGCGCTCCCCACCAACGCCGTGCCGTTCGCCGATCAGGACGGCGTGCACGACATCTACCGGGAGTGGCGGGCGATCCTCGACAGCTACCCCGGGGAGCGGGCGATGGTCGCGGAGGCCTGGGTGACGCCCCACGACCGGCTCGCCCTGTACGTGCGACCGGACGAGTTCCAGCAGGCGTTCAACTTCGACTACATGCGCGCGACCTGGGATGCCGAAGCCCTGCGGGCACAGATCAGGACCACGCTGCGGAACGCGGATTCCGTCGGCGCGCCGGCGACCTGGGTGCTCTCGAACCACGATGTCATTCGTCACGCGACCCGGCTCGTGCGGGCCGACCCGACGATGGCACCGTGGATACTCGAGGCCACCGAGCCCCGGCCGGACACCGAACTCGGGCTGCGAAGGGCGCGGGCGGCGACGGCGCTCATGCTCGCCCTCCCCGGCAGCTCGTACCTGTACCAAGGCGAGGAACTCGGCCTTCGCGAGGTGATCGAGCTCCCCGCCGACGCCCGCACGGACCCCGACTTCCTTCGTGGGGGCGGGCACCGCCTCGGTCGCGACGGATGCCGGGTGCCGATCCCCTGGAAGAAGGACGCCCCGGCGTTCGGCTTCAACGACACCGGCGCCTCATGGCTCCCGCAGCCCGCCGACTTCGGTGACTACGCCGTGGACCGGCAACACGGCCGAGACGGCTCCACCCTGGAGCTCTACCGGAGCCTGCTCGCCGTACGACGGCAGCGACGGCTGGGGAACGGGTCGCTCGCGCTCGTCGACCTCGGACCGGATCTCGTGGCACTGGACGTCACCAACGACCGGGGAGCCACCCGGATCGTGCTCAACCTCGGCTCCGCGCCCTGGCCGATTCCCGCGAGCGCGCGCGTGCTCGTGGCGAGCGCGGACGGCGTGACGGACCTCCTTCCCGCCGACTGCGCCGTCTGGCTGGCGGAATAGGCCAGCGGGTGGCCGCCCGACAGGGCCGCCACCCGCTGTGTCGGCTCGCGTACGATCATCCCTGTACAACGCGCAGCCCATACGCAGTCCGGAGGCGGAATCGATGGCCAATCAAGTCGACGCGGGACGTCGGGACCGCATCATCGACGCCGCCGTCGACTGCATCGCGGAACAGGGCGTGGCAGGAACGTCCCACCGGGTGGTCGCCAAGCGCTGCGGAGTCCCGCTCGGCTCGATGACGTATCACTTCTCCGGCATCGACGAACTCCTCTACGAGGCATTCCACCGCTTCACCCAGCGGATCCGCGACCTCGTCCAGAAGAGGTTCGAGCGCACCCTGGAACCCGCCGACGCCATCGATGCGGTGATCGCGCTCATCTACGACGACTTCGGCGTGGACCAGAACATCTACCACCTCACGTACGAGCTCTACGCCATCGCCTCTCACCGCTCCGAATTCCGTCCGCTGGTCCACGAGATGATCGACGCCGGATTCACCGCACTCCGGACCTACTTCGACGAGGAGACAGCCCGCGCGATCAACACGTACATCGAGGGTGCGTCCACACACCTCACCTTGGACACCCGCCCGCAGACGGTCGATCAGGTGCGCCACGCCCTCCAGCGGCTGGCCGGTCTCGACGCATCCTGACCCCCGAGGCCCATGGCGCGCCCGCCCGGTGATCCGCGAGGTCCTCGCCGGCCGCAGCGCGTGAAGCCGGAACGTCCGGACCGGACGGACATCCGTTCGGGAGCCCTTTCGCATGCTCTGTCGTTCCGTCAATAACCTTTCCGCAGAGAGCAGTCCCCGCAGCGGAAGCTGTTGCTAAGGTGCTGCTCCTCCGCAAGGTCTGCGGGGCCGCCGGCGGGGTGGCGGGACGGATCGGGGGAACGTGTCCCATGGCACGGAGACGCGACGTCATCGACGTCAGAGTGAGCAGGCGGGTTCTCTGGGTGGGCGCCGACGCCTACCCGCTGCAGAACATCGCGCGGGCCCGGCGGTTCGAGATCGTGCCCAGACGCGGGTACGCCGTACGGGCCTTCCTGAAGGCCGAGATCCTGGTGGTGGTCCTCGGGGCGGTCGCCCTGGCGATCACGGAGAACATCGGCGACTCGTCGTCGCCGTCCGGCCTGGCCACGTTCGCGGCGCTGGTGGTGCTGGCGCTGTTCGTGCTGAACATCGTCAAGCTGGTCAGGCGGCTGCGCCGGCCGATACTGCACCAACTGGTCATCGAGACCTCCAGTTCGTCGGACACGGCGGTGGTGAGCACCGACGTCAAGGAGGTGAACCATCTCATCGGCCTGATCATGGAGGCGATCGACAACCCCCAGGCCGAGTTCCAGCTCCAGGTGGAGAACGTCCACATCGGCGACCAGATCAACCAGTTCGGCGACAACAACACCGGAAAGAAGGTCAACTGGTGAGCGGAAGCTTCCACATCGGCGACTCGGTCACCCAGCACGGCGACCACAACGTCGGCATCATCAAGAACCAGGCCCCGGCCGACCCCCGGGCCGCGATGCGGGAGATGATCACCGCCGTCCAGTTCCTGCGCAACCAGGTGCCGGCCGAGGACCAGCAGGTCATCGACGAGTCCCTGGAGGCCATCGGGACCGGCGAGAACGTGCCGCCGGGCACCCTGCGGCAGGCGCTCAGGAACATCAACGGCGTCGCGTCGATGGTCACGGCGGGCGTCCCGGTGATCGAGGCGGTCCGCCGGGTGCTGGAGTCCCTGGGCATCTGAGAGCGGCGGCGGCGCGGATGGCGCCGCCGCCCCTTCGGGTGTGGGCCCGTCCGCGTCAGAGGGGTGGCGGCGGTGCGAGGTGCGCCCAGAAGCGGCTGGTCACCGTGCCGCACTCGACCAACTCGTGGCCCCAGTCGGCGGACAGCTCGCGGACCAGCCGCAGGCCCGGGGATCCCCCGCCGCCGACCGGGAGGCGTTCACGGACCGGCAGGCCGGTGTCGCACACCTCGATCCGCAGCCCGGTGAAGGCGGAGTGGTCGAACACCACGTCAATGGGCAGGTGTTCGGGTCTCCAGGGCCGCAGCACGGCGGCGGTGATCAGCTCGGTGATGATCAACTCTGCGTCCTCGATGTAGTGTTCGCCGCCCTTGAAGTCGGACAGGAACCCTCGGAGGAGTATGCGCGCCGCCGCAGCCGAGGTCGGGTGGCGGGGCAGCGAGCAGAACTGGTCACCGAGGATTCTGTCAAGGGCTTCGGGCATGGATGTGCCACCTTCTGGATGCATGGGGGTTTCCGCGCGCGGGCGTGGCGCTTCGTGCACTCACTAGTGCAAGTACGTCCGGCAGTTCCATGATTAAGCATCGGCTGTTCCGGATCGGGTGACGAGGGATCAGCCAGTTCCAAGGCACGCCATGACACAGGGGGCTCGCACCATGACCCGCAAGAAGTCCACGAACCCGAACCTGCGATCGAGCGCGGGCGCCGTGTTCGGCGCCGTCCTGCGCCGCCTCCGGGAGGCCAAGGGCGTCTCCCAGGGCGAACTGGCCGCGCTCGTCCCGTGCAGCCGCCCCCACGTCTCCCGGATCGAGGCCGGCACGCGCACCCCGCCGGAGGACTTCGTCATCACCGCCGACGAGTTGCTGGAGACAGGCGGTCAGCTGATGGCGCTGTGGAAGGAGATCGACTGGTACGCGCGGGTGGATCACCCGGACTGGTTCCGGCGCTACGCGGGCTTCGAGGAGAAGGCCTCGACGATCTGCGAGTTCCAGATCGCACGTATCTCAGGTCTCCTCCAGACAGAGGCCTATGCCCGAGCTCTGTTCGAGTCGGGAAGCGCAGCAGGCAACCCCGAGTTGATCGAGGAGCGGGTGACGTCCCGGCTCGCTCGTCAACACCGGCTGACCAGTCCTGACGACGGGCCTCTCTTCATGGTTGTGCACTCCGAGGCAGCCATCCGCTCGCTGGTAGGCGGCCCCGAGGTCATGTACGAGCAACTCGGACACTTGCTGCGGATGGGGGAACTCCCCGACATCGTGCACCAGATCGCGCCATTCACTCTCGGTGCACGCGCCCCGTTCGGCACTCCCATGTCGCTGATCACGTCGCCTGACGGCAAGACGCGGATCTACTCCGAAAGCCTGGATTATGGACACTTCATCGAGGATCCAAGGGAGGTCCAACGCACGCAGCGGACTTATGATCTCCTCCAGGCGAACGCGCTGTCTCCCCGAGAAAGCGCCGCCCTGATCCGCAGTGTGAGGGAAGGACTTCTCAACATGGCACCCATCAAGGCCAATGCCTCCAAGGCTCCATGGCGCAAGTCGAGCTACAGCGACAACAACGGCGGTCTCTGCGTCGAGGTGGCCGACGGCCACCCCGGCCAGCTGGTCCGCGACTCCAAGGACCCCGAAGGCCCCGTCCTCACCTTCTCCCCCAACTCCTGGCAGTCCTTCGTCGACGCCATCCGCGCCAACGAATTCCCCACCCCCAACTGCTGACTCCACCTCAGCCCACCCCACCGAGGCCGGGCCTTGCTCCACGGCCGGCCTCGGGCACGTCCACAGTCACCCACACTGACCCAAGAGCCCCGAACTCCCTCCCATACGGAGGATCGTCGGGCCGCCCTGGGGTCGGCTGTGCATTTCCATTCAGCAATCCGGCCCGCGTGTACTCGGCGGTCAACACGGGAGGGTGACATGGAAGACGGCACGATCGAGGTGGAGCGGAAGCGGGAGCTTCCGGACGGCGGTGCGGGCGTTCGGCCCCTGCTTGCCGAACTCGGTTGTGTGGGCAGCGCGCCGGTGACCGAGATCGACACGTACTACAGCCGCCCCGATGTGGACTACCTGGCGACCGTGGAGTGCCTACGGGTGCGGCACCGGGGCGACTTCGCAGAAATCACGTACAAGCCCGCGTCCAACCCGACGACGCACGGGAGTGACGACGTGGTGTCCAAGGTCGAGACGAACGTCGTTCTCCGCGACGGCGGGCAGGCCTCCACGGCGGAACGGCTGCCCGACTGCATCGGAATGCGGGAGCTGGTCAGGGTCGAGAAGACACGCACCAGCTACCGGCATCCGGATACCGCCGGTGTGACAGTCAGCATCGACACGGTGGCCGGGGTCGGCACCTTCATCGAGACCGAAGTGAACCGGGCCACGGCTGCCGGGGCCGCCGAGCTCATCGAGGAGACCGAGAAGGCTCTCGGCATCATCGGGAACCCGACGGTCGCGATCCCGTACCGCGACCTGGTGCTGCGGCAGCTGAACGGCTGACGCCCCGCGGGGGTGGTCAGTCGCCCAGGCAGGCGTGCAGCTGGCCGAGAGCGAAGGAGGCGCCCCCCGCCCAGTAGTTGACGTTGTAGGCCGCCAGGCACTGGTCGGTCTTCGACGGCTGATCAACCCCGGGGTCGAGCGACGTGTAGACCACGGCCGTCGGCGCGGCGTTCGCCTGGGTCCCGGCGGTCAGGACCAGCAGGGGCGCCAGCACAGCTACGGTGGCCGCTGCGGTGGCCATTCGGCGGATTCTCATAGAGCGTCGACTCTCCTTAGAAGCATGGCAGTTTTCCCGGAGCCAGTGCGCACGCGCGGAACGGCAGGCGGGACACCAGGCCCCGTGTCCTGGGTTCCTAGACGGCTTGCGTGGTTCGGCACCCGGTCGGTGGTGCGGCTCCGCGTGCCGCATCCTCGCAGTGGCGGTCGGTGCGGCGACATCCCACATTCCCGGGATGTTCCCGGGAGAGCTCCTGCGGGACCGGGACGTGCGTGGTCCCCGGCGCGGTGAGGTCGCGCCGGCAGAGTTGGGCGAGGTACGCGTGCGACGCCGGGGTCAGTGGCTCACGGGTGATAGAGCGCCCGGGCGCGGGCTGCGTCGATCGGCCCGTCCTCGCCGATGGGCAGGAAGTGGTTCAGCTGCCAGGTCTGCGTACCGCGGGCCTGGCGGTTCGTCGTGGTGACCCACGGCGGGTAGACGCGGAACCCCCGCTTCCCGCCCGTGCCGTTCCTCGCGACGATGTCCCGCTCGCAGAGCACCTCACGGGGGAAGACGAACTGTCCGAAGTCCCGGCCGTCACGGGTACTGATGACGAAGAGGTCATCGGCGTCCTCGGCGTCGAAGGGCTGGATCGGGCCGTCGCCGGACCTCTTCCACACCGTGACGAACTGGCCGACCTTGGTCGGGGTCGTCCTGGCCGCGCGGAACCTGACGGAGTAGCCGTCCAGAACGAAGCCGAACGCCCCGTAATCGGCGCTTTCGGCCTCGGCCACCGGCCGTGAGCACCTGAACCCGTTCGGGTCGTACACCAGCGCCTTCGCCGCGAGGAGGTCCTCATGGACCACGTCTCCGGCGGACCACGGCTCGGAGTCCGCGTCGGGGTGCGAGGAATTCCCATAGTCCGTCGTCATTTGTCCATTCTGCCATCGCCCCGGCCGCCGGGAGTTCCGGCGAACCAGCCGCCCCCCACTCGACCGGGCGGACGTGCCGCGGACCCTGAACTCGCGGGGCCGGGGCGGGCCGAGTGACCATCACGGCCCCGGGGTACAAGTTCACAAGCGGCCCACCGCGCCAGGCAGAGCGGTGGCCGGGGGTGAAGGGCGGCGATGCGCGGATGACGGCAGGCAGCGCGGAGGAAGCCGGGACCGCCACAGCCGCAGGGCGGGCCGGCGCGGCAACGACACAGGTCCTCCGGGCCGGCGCGGGAGGTCTCACCGCCTGGACCGCCGCACAGATCACCGGCGGCGTCGAACTGAACGGACCGGCGGGGCGGCAGGCGGCGGTCGCGCTGGTCTTCCTCGTACTGTCCCAACTCCCCATCCGGGCTGGCCGATTGGCGAAGCGACTGCTGAGGCGCGTCCGGTGGAGCGAGGGTGCCGCTGCGGCCGTCTCCTGTATCGCCGCCCTGGGCATGCTGATCGGCGCGGTGACACTGGGGCCCGTGCAGTGGTGGCTGACGGAAGTCCTCTGCGACCACCTCGGTCTCCCCCTGCACATCTCCGGCTTCTGGCCGTTCGTGGTGGCCCCCCTGGTCGATCTCCTCCTGTCGGTGGCCCTGGCGATGCCGGGCGCGTGCCTCACCCGCAAGGGGCGGGCCACCGGGTCGGTGGGGCGGTTCACGCGCCTGGTCGCGTGCTTCGGGGCGCTGTGGCTCCTGACCTCGGGGCTCGGCATCGGCCGTCTCGGTGCCGACGAGTGGTGGCGGTCGACGGCGACCATGGCGGCGCTGGCCGTCCTCCTCCTCGCCCTGGCCGGCCTCGGCGCCACGGTGTACAGCGACTTCGGCTGGCCGCACCTGCGCTCGCTCCTGCTCGCGGGCCTGCCCTTCGTCGCCGCCTTCGGCGTCTGCGCCATCGCGCTGACGCTCTGGCTGCTGTCCTGGTTGAGCACGGCCATGCGACCCACCCTCGGCATCGAGGGCTTCGGCACCTTCCTGTGGGCCGGCCTGATCACGACGGCGGTGCTGTGGGCGGCGAATCTGCCGTCCTTCCTGCACGGACTGCGCCGTCGGCGCCACAACTCGCCCACCGGGGACGGCGGGTACGGTCCGGCCCGGCCACCGGCGGTGTGGGCGAACGGGTTCGGCTATGTCTGGATGACGGCGGACGAGACCGCCGGCCGGTCCTGACACACCGGCCGCGCCCGGCCGTCCACGACACCTGCACCGCCCCCGCACGGGCCGCCGCCGGCCAGTGCGGCCGATCGCCTCCCTCCGGGCCCGCCGGGACGGTACGGTGCGAGCCATGCAGACGACCGAACGCCGTTTGATTCCAGTGGTGTTGGCCGCCGGAGCGCTTCTCCTGGCGGCCTGCTCGGCGGGCGGCTCCGCCTCGTCGTCCAGCACCACCGCCCCCGCGGACGATCCGGCCTCGGACCACCCGGACCTGAACGCCCGGCACATCGCGCAGATCCTGCAGTCCGGTTACGTGCCCGGGCTGGCCGGCCTGCACGGCGCGGGCATCGACTACACCTCCCGGACAAAGCCGGTGCAAGTGTCGCCGTGCCGTCTGGAGGTGCCGGAGAAGAGCGGCAGCCTCACCCCGACCGGAGGCGGTCAGACCGGTCGGCCGACCGTGGGCCTGGGCGTGCGCTACTCGGCGCTGATCCGCGAATACACGAACGGCCTCCAGGTGCGGGCGTACCTGCTGCCGCCGAAGCCGGACGCCCAGAAGGTGTTCGCCGAGCTGGCGGCGGCCGCCCGGGCCTGCGAGACCCGTACCGTCACGGCCTCCGGGGCCAAGGACACTCCGGTCGGGACCACCGCCCGCCCCACCCTGGGCGAAGGGGGCGAAGGACTCGCGGTGACCAGCACGGCCGACCTGACCACGGCCGGCGCCTCCACGCCGACCTACACCCAGGTCATCCGGTACGGCATCAACGGCCGGATCCTGGTCGAGGCCCTGGAGGTCTCACGACCGTGGAACGCCGTCTACGGTGAGGCCGACGCCGAGGAGGACACCGACACGGCCATGAAGGCGATCCTGCCGAGCTTCAAGGGCCTGCCCGAGTGACACCGCGGCCACACGGCGCGGGGGCGCCCCCGCGCCGTGTGGCCGTCCGGGTGACCTTGCCCCCCGGACGCCCGCCTCCGGTGGCAGTGCGTGAGCGCGCGTGTGTTGATGGTGAAGGGCCGCTTCGTCACGGCGGCCGACCGAACCATCACCTTCAATGCCTGGAAGGGCTTTTCCTCATGCGCACTGTGCACCGCGTCCTGGCCGTCTCCGCCATCGCGCTCCCGCTGGTCATCGGCGGGGCGACCATCGCCTCGGCTCACGACGGTTCCCCCGTCCCCAACGCCAACTTCGACCAGGGCGCGTTCGCCGTCGGCCCGAACGGCAGCGCCGCCCAGCTCACCGACGTCGACTTCGGCCCCGGCGGTGCCTCCTTCCTCAGCGCCGCCCTGGCGATCGGCGCCAACGGCGTCGGCGGCAACTTCACCGAGACCGGCATCAGCCCCGGCCACGTGGGCTGACCCGGCCCGCCCCCGGCTGCCCCGGACCACCACCCGGTCCGGGGCAGCCGCATGCCGCCGGGCGGCCACGGCGACGCCCTAGAGTGCGCGCATGACACGACACATCGTCTTCGACCAGTTGCACAACTTCCGTGACCTGGGCGGCTACTCCGCCTCCGACGGCCGGTCGGTCCGCTGGGGGCGCCTCTACCGCGCCGACTCGCTCGGCCGGCTCGGCTCGCCCGCCGATCTCGAACGGTTCCGGGCGCTCGGCGTCCGCACCGTCATCGACCTCCGCTACCCGTGGGAGACGGCCCGCACGGGCCGCGTGCCGGAGCTGGACGGCCTGAGCTACCACAACCTCTCCATCGAGCACCGCCCGTACGACCAGGCCGAGATCGACCCGGCCCTCGATCCCTGGCGCTATCTCGCCGACCGCTTCGCCGAGGTCGCCGAGGACGGGGGGGCGGAGATCCGCCGAGTGCTGGAACTGATCGCCGGCGCCGACGAACCGCTGGTCTTCCACTGCGCCTCCGGCAAGGACCGCACCGGCCTGATCGCCGCGCTGGTCCTCTCCCTCCTCGGCGTCTCCGAGGACGACATAGCCGCCGACTTCGCGCTCACCGAACTCGCCACGCCCCGGCTGGTCGCGCGGTGGCACGCCGCCAACCCCGGCCGCGAGCTCCGCTGGCCCGGGTTCGGGCGCGCCCCCGAGACCGTGATCCGGCTGGCTCTCGCCGACCTCACCGCCGCGCACGGCTCCGTCCACGCCTATGTCACCGACACACTCGGCCTCGGTGACGACCTGATCGGCGAGCTGCGCGCCCGACTGCTGACCGGATAGCCGACCGGGGGTCGGGAACCAGCCAGACCGGCGCTCGGCGCCCAGCTCGAACGGACACAAGCAGTCAGCCATTTCGATCAAACAGCGACATTTTCCGACCCGTCATGCTGCAATCAATCGAACACGCTAAATCTGCGATCATTTTCGTCCGCCCTCTTGCGCGCGAACGATCCTGCGGCAAGGCCTGCCGAATGGCCGAAATAAATGGTGCTCCCCGCCGGTTCGTGCACGCTAATGTCTTCCCCGGCGGGGGGATCGTCCGACCGGGGTGAGCTCGGTAGTCGAACCGCCGGTCATTTCTTTTTGCCTGCATGGCGCCCGCACGGCGTCACCGAAAAGATCGGACGAATATGCACGCAAAGAATCGCAAGCTCGTTCGCGGCATTCTGGTGGCCGCCGCGATGCTCGGGTTCGCGGGGGCCACGCCGGCCCTGGCGGAGGGTTCCTGGACGTCCCACATCAGCAACTGGGGGCCCGGCTCGGAGTCCCGCCGCTGGGGGGACAGCGACCGGGACGACACCGTCACCACCGTGGCGTTCCAGGGCTGCACCACCGACAACAACGACTTCAAGAACGCCGATCTCCAGCTGTACAAGGACGTCTTCGGCCCCGACAAGGCCTACGGCTACCGGCTGAACCACTGCGATCTGTCCGCCTGGGGGGACCAGAGCGCCGGCGACTACTACTTCGCACTGGAGGGGGTGCGCTCCGGCGGCAAGCTCTGGGTGGATTCGGTGAGCGTCCGGTACTGACCCCGGCCACCGCCCGCGACGGGCGTCCGGGGTGTTCCGGCGGAAGCCCCCTCCCGCCGGAACACCCCGGACGCTCCCCGCTCCTCCGCTCTCCCCTCACGGATCCCGGACCGGGATCCCGGCTCCGGACCCCGAACCCCGGATCCCGGACCCGCCACCTCACCGAGCGAAATGCGTCGAGCCCCCGCCATGACCCTTGAATTCCACCGCGTCGACTTCCAGTACACCCAGAAGGCCCAGTTGTTCACCGGCCTCGCCTTACGGATCGACAATCCGGCCACGGTCCTGCTCGGGCCGAACGGCGCCGGAAAGTCCACTCTCATGGCCCTGGCCGCCACCCAGCTGACGCCGGGCCACGGCTCGGTCTCCTGGCGCGGCCGGACCGCCACCGGGCGCGGCGAACTGGCCGCCTACCGGCGGGCGGTGGCCTGGCTGCCGCAACAGGTGACCCCGGTGCCCGGGCTCAGCGTGCGCGAGCAGGTCGCGTACTCCGGCTGGCTCAAGGGCATGTCGCGCGGGGCCGCCTGGCACGCCTCGGCGGGCGCGCTGGAGCGGGTCGGGCTCGCCCAGCTCGCCGACCGCGGCGGTCACCAGCTGTCCGGCGGCCAGCTGCGCCGGATGGGCATCGCGGGGTGCCTGGCCCACCACAGCGAACTGATCCTGATGGACGAGCCGACCGCCGGGCTCGACCCGGCCCAGCGCGGGATGTTCCGCAGCCTGGTCGAGGACCTGGCCGACGAGGTCCATGTGATCGTCTCCACCCACCAGACCGAGGACCTCGCCGACACCTACCGGCACGTGGTGGTGCTGGACCAGGGTGAAGTCCGCTTCCAGGGCGGCACCGAGGAGTTCCACGCGCTCGCCGCCGGGGCGAGCGGTTCGCCGCGCGAGCGGGCCGAGGCCGCGTACACGCGGCTGGTCGAACGGGAGGCCTGACCATGCTGCTGCGCACCGTTCTGCGCACCTCCGCCGCCACCCGCGCGCTGCCGTTCCTCGTCGGCTTCGTCCTGGTCGCCCTCGGCGACGACCTCACCGCCTGGGTCACCCCGGCCTACGGGCTCTCCGCCGCCGGGCACGCGACCTTCGCCCTGCCCTTCGTCTGCGCGGCCTGCGCGGCCGCGGGCGCCTGGGAGGCGGGCCGGCTGCACCGGGGGCGGGTCTTCGACCACTCGCCGGTGCGGTCCCCCCTGACCATCACCGCGCCCGTCCTGCTGCCGGTGGCCGTGATGGGCGCGCTCGGCATGGCCGCCGCGCTCGGCAGCACGGCGCTGGCCGGCGGCACGGCCTCCGGGGTGCCGCAGCCCGGCGTCCTCGCGGTCTGGGCCGGGCTCCTCGTCGCGAACACCCTGGTCGGGTCGATCGTCGGGCGGGTCCTGGCGTCCGTCCTCGCCGTGCCGCTCGCGCTGATCAGCAGCTTCGTCCTGAACGCCTATCCGGCCTCCTTCGACGAGTTCTGGCTGCGGCACCTGGTCGGCGGCGGCCTCTCCGACTGCTGCTCGGTGGATCAGGTCCTGGACGAACGTGCCGTGTTGAGCGCGCTGGCGTTCTCCGGCGCGGTGTCCGCGGCGGCCGTCCTGGTGATCCGTCGGCGCGGTGCCCCGATCGCGCTCGCCACCGGGCTGGCGGTGACGGCCGGCGGGATCGGCCTCGCCGCGCACCTGGCCCAGGACCTCGGCCCGACGCCCGTCCTCGCCCGGCCCGCCAGTGCGCTGGTCTGCGACGGCGAACGGCCGAGGATCTGCCTCTGGCCCGAACTGGGCGGGGCCCGCTCGGGCGCGGTCCGCGAGGAGGCCCGGCGGGTCGTCACCACCCTGGCCTCCGGGGGCGTACCGGTGCCTGGCGTGCTCACCATGGCGGCCCAACCAGGCCCTGGCGAGGCCAAGTTCGGCATCCCGACCACCGCCAGGGCGGCGGACGTGATGCCGGGCGTGGTCGGCGGGCTGGTCCCCCGCGTCCCCGCGTGCGCCCTGCACGGGGACTCGTACCCGGCCGGCGTGGCCGCCGGACCGGTGACCGCCTGGCTCACCGCGAAGGCAGCACCCGGCAGCGCGCCGCACCCCGCGGGCGGACGGTTCGGGGAGGCGGACGTGGCCCTCGCCGAACAGGTACTGCGGCTCCCTCCGGAGGCCCAACTCGACTGGTACCAACGGAATGCGGAAGCCATGCGCCGCTGCGACGCGCCACCCGCGCTGACCCCGCCCGCACCGGCCGCGCTCGCCGACGGCGGTGACCGGTGATCTGGTGGAGCAAGGCCCGCTCGGTGCCGGCCATCGCCGCCGCACTGGCCGGGACGTTCGCGGTGGGCCTGCTCATCGGCGACGGCGAGCTGCCGGTGCCCGCGCTGCGCGGCCAGGCCGGGCACTTCCTGGTCGCGCACCTCGTCACCCTGTTCCCGGCGGTCTACCTGCTGCACGGGCTAGGCCGGGGCGACCTGCGGACAGAGGCGGTGGCCGGACGGTTCCTGCGCGGGCTGGACACCGGGCTCGCCCTCGCGGTCGCGGCCGTCGGCGCACTGGCGGGCGTGCTCGTCTGCGCGGCCGGACAGGGCGACCTCGCACTCGTCCTCGGCCGCAACATCGCCGGGTACACCGGTCTGGCGCTGCTGCTGCACCCGCTGATCGGCCACCGCCCGGCCGCCGCGGCCGTCGCCGTCGTCCCGCTGCTCTGCTCCGCCGCGGGCTGGCGCCGGGGCGGCGGACCGCAGCCCTGGGCCTGGCCGCTCCACCCCGGGGACTCCCCGCAGGCGCTCACCCTGGTGGCGCTCACCCTGCTCGCGGGCGCGGCCTGCGCCCTGCTGCGCCGCCGCCCGGCGGTGGAACTGCGCGTCCTCGCCTGAGCAGGCCCCCTACCCCGGAATGGGAAGTCGACGGGGCCGACTTCCCATTCCGGTCCTCCCGCCGGGCCCCGGGGTCAGCGCCCGGGCCAGCCCTCCCGGTTCGAGCAGGACTCGTAGTCGTAGCGGGTCGGGCGGTCCCACTCCGCCCCGGTCACCAGCTCGAACGCCTCCTCGTGCACGTACAGCAGCGACTCGCACGAGCTCGCGGTGAACGGCGCGAACCGCTCGGGATGGCCGAGGACGTCCTCGTACACCTCTCGGCCGGCGGCCACCACGGCGGCCCGCGCGTACAGGAAGCCGTCGTCCGACTGGGGGAACGGCGAGCCGTCGGGCAGCTCCATCCCGAGCACGGGCAGCCTGCCGAAGTCCTCCCGGTCCAGCCGGTACAGGGCCTCGGCGAGCCGCTCGCCGAAGCCGATGATCTCCTCCAGCGGCCGCTCTGCCAGGACTTCGGTCAGCCGGGCGCAGGCGTCATCGAAACCCTGGCAGTCCGCGGTCCCGGCCGCGCCGCCGAGCCCGTCGATCAGCTGCCAGAACCGCTCCCAGGGCATCGCCGGCTGATCGGGCGCTCCTCCGCCCGCCACCCGCACGGCCTCGTCGTCGAACCGCATCGCCCGCTCCTTGTCCGCCGTCGCCCCCTGCGCGAACAGCATCCCCGACGGCACGGACAACGGCACGGGCAGCAAGCGCTCCCGGTAGTCACTCAGCCGCAGTCCCTCAACGGCGGTCGCTCAGCGGCGGCGCGGCCTGCCGGTGCGCCCGGCCGGACGGCCGCTCTGGGGCTTGCCGGGCCGGCTGCGCTCGGCCGCCGGGGCGGCCCCGGCAGCCGTGTCCGGCCAGTGGGCGGGCCGGGTGAGGGCGGACGGAAGCCGGGTGGAGGCGTCGCCGCGCGCCGCGTTGAGCTGGGCCTGGGTGAGGAAGAGGGCCTCGGTGAGGTCGGCACCCGCCAGGTTGGCGTCCCGCAGGTCGGCCCCGATCAGATCCGCGAGCCGCAGGTCCGCACCGCCGAGGTCGGCGGCGACGAGCAGGGCGCCACGCAGGTTGGCGCCCCGCAGGTCCGCGCCGCGCAGGCGGGCGCCGAACAGGTCGGCCCCCCGGTGCTCACGGCGGCGCGGGACGGCGGCCCGGACGAGTTCGCCGGCCCGCAGCAGCAGCTCGCTCACCCGCTGCCGGTGGGCCGGCACGTCCACCGCGAGGATCTCGGCCGGGCTGCCCTGGGCGAGCCGGTCGGTCTCCTCCAGCACCCGGCGCAGCTCGGCGTGCACGGGTCGGGCGGGGGCGAAGGTCAGCGCCTCGGTGAGGTACCAGAGCAGCTCGTGCAGCTGCCGCACCACCGGGAACACGTCGAACATCCCCTGCGCGTCCTCCGGCGCCTCGCGCCAGCTCCGGCCGCCGAAGGTCACCTGGGAGACGCGCTGACCGGCTCCGAAGCAGTCGTACACCGTGCAGCCCTGGAAGCCGCGGTCCCGCAGCTGGACGTGGATGCCGCAGCTGAAGTCGGTCCGCAGATTGCGGCACGGGGTGCCGGCGGCCTTGTTGACCGCGAAGTCGGTGGAGGCCGCGAAGGGCAGCGCCACGCAGCACAGCCCGAAGCAGCTCCCGCAGTCCGCCGCCAGGGCCACGCCCGGGCTCGCGCCGGTGCCACCGCTCGTGCCAGTGCTCGTGCTGTCGGTCACCTGTGAGTCCTCCGTACTGCGGCGCCCGGCCGGCCCGGGTCCGCAGTAGAGCGTACCGATGTGGAGCGTGCCGATCCCGCTCGCGGGCCCTGGGCGGCCGGGGCCGCAGGGGCGGCCGGGAACCGGCGGAGTCCCGGCCGTAGTCCGTTAGTGTGGTCGGCCGGTGTCGGTTCGGTCCGCCGATCCCGCCCCGGACGCAGGAGGAGAGCAGGAATGTCCCGGCACGACGTCACGGCACACCCGGACGCCGAGGGCACCAGGGACGACCCGCCCGCCGCGCCCGTGACGGCCTCGGCCCCGCGCCTCTCGGCGCGCACCCGCACCCTCGGGTTCACCCTGCTCTGCTTCGCCGTCTGCCTCGCCATCGGCGCGCAGCAGTGGACCACCGCCCAGCTGGGCGGCTTCGACCTCGGCATCTTCGACCAGGGTGTGCGCGGCTACACGAACCTCGGCCTGCCGGTGTCGACGCTGAAGAGCTTCCACCACGAGTTCCCCCCGGGCTTCTCCCTCCTCGGCGACCACTTCTCCCCCGTGATCGCGCTGATGGCGCCGCTCTACTGGATCTGGGACGACCCGCGCTCGCTGCTGATCGGCCAGGCGCTGCTCTTCGCGGCCGGCGTCCCGCTGATCCGCCGGGTCGCCGACCACTGCTTCGCGGACGCCGACCCGCGCACCGCCCGCCGCGCCGCCGACCTGGCGGCGCTGGCGTACGGGCTGGGCTGGCCGCTGCTGGTGGCCTCGCGCGGCGGCTTCCACGAGGTGGCCTTCGCGGTGCCGCTGACCCTGCTGATGCTGGAGCGCGGCCTGGCCCGCCGGTACGGCACGGCCGCACTGGCCGCCCTGCTGCTCTGCTGCACCAAGGAGGACCTCGGACTGGCGGTCGGCGCCTACGGGCTGGTGCTGATCCTGCGCGGCCGCAGGGACGAGGACACCGCGCGGCGCCGGCGGACGGTCCGCTGGGGTGCCGGTTTCCTGCTCGGCGGGCCGCTCGCCTCGGTGGTCGCGATCGCCTGGCTGGTGCCCGCGATGGGCGGGGTGCCGGGCTACTACTGGAACTACGATTCGCTCGGCGAGGACGGCGGCTCGGCCGTCTCCCATGTGCTGTCCAACCCGACGATCCTCGTCTCGTCGATGTTCGACGCGCCGCTGAAGCCGCTACTGCTGCTCTGGCTCTTCGGCACGCTGTTCGCCCTGCCGCTGCGCTCCGCGACGGTGCTGTGCGCGGTGCCGCTGCTGGCGGAGCGGGTACTCTCCAGCAACCCCAACCACTGGTCGATCGCCCGGCACTACGACGCGTTCCTCTGGCCGATCCTGCTGGTCGCGGCGCTGGAGGTACTGGGCCGCTGCCACGGCAGCGTGCGCACCCGGCGGCTCGGGGTGGCGGCCGCCGCCGTGACGGTCGCGGCCGCGCTGCCGCTCGGGGTGGCGAACCTGTTCGTCCCCGCCTACTGGCAGCCGAAGCCGAGCGAGGCGGCGCTGATCCGGGGCGCCGCGCAGATCCCGGACGGCGCGACGGTCGAGGCCGACAACCAGGCCGCCCCGCGGCTGACCGCCCGGACCGACGTGGTCCTGGTGGACGGCACCCCGCGCGGCCGGGAGTACGTGCTGATCCGCTCCGACAAGCGGGCGTTCCCGTTCAAGACCGACCGCGAGCAGGCCGCCCGGATCGAGCTGCTGCTGGCGCACGGCTACCGGCAGATCTGGGCCGAGGACGGCGTGGTGCTGCTGCACCACGAGAGCACCGAACCGGTCCCGGGCGAGCACGTCCCCGGCCCGGACAGCACCGGCTACCAGGACGAGGTGCCGAGCGACGTCGGCCACAACCTCTTCCGCGGCTGAGCGGCCGGCCCGTTCGGACGTCCGCGTCCTGGGGCCGTCGTCGAACTCCCGCCTGCGCGCCGACCACAGACCCCAGGCTCCGGGCATGGCGATCGAGGTGGGAGCGCGCGGGCTGTACGAGGCCCTGACGGCGTACGAGGGGCCGGAGGCGTACGAGGCGGTCAGCGACCTGCTGCTGCTCTCCTTCCAGCCGCCCGGCGACGGGGTCGATGCCCCGGGCCCGTGGCTCGGGTTCTCGGAGGACGAGTACCTCGGCCTGTTCACCGCGCTCGGCATGACCTCGTTCAAGGACGGCGGCTTCGACCCGTTCCGGCACGAGATCGGCGAGGTCGAGCAGGCCGACGACCCGGGCACGCCGATCGAGCTCACCGGGGTGGTCCGGCCCGGCCTTCGGCTGGGCCGACTGCTGTTCGGCCGGGCCGGCGTCCGGGTCCGCGCCGGAGTGGAGCACACCCAGCGCGGCGTCGCCGACCGCCCGCCGCTCTACTGGGCCTTCCGGCGGCGCCACCGGCCGACGGTCGACCTCTCCCACGGGTGGGGCAGCAACTCGCAGTGGTGCACCGACCTCCGCCTCGACTACCGGACCCCGGCCGGCGATCTGCTCAACGTGGCGGAGGACCGCCCGATCGACGGCAGCCCGGACCTCCACCCGGACCACCCGGCGAACCTCAGCCCGGAGGAGCGGCTGCTGACACCCGCCGAACGGCGTGAGCTGCTGCGCCACCGCGGTCTGCTGCGAGCCCCGGAGGCCGCCGCCGCGCCGGCCGGGCCACCCGGCTGGGAGCGGGACCTGATGCCCTTCGGCCGGCGGCTGCCGGATCCCGGGCGGTGACCCTCCGGTTCAGCCCCCGTACGGCTCGGACGACTTGTACGACTCGGACGGCTCGGACGGCTCGGACGGCTCGTACGGCAGCAGCTCCGCGCGCTTCGGGGGCCGGCCGTCGCCGGAGGAGCGGCCGGTGAGACGGCGGCCGATCCAGGGGCCGACGTGGGTGCGCAGCCAGCGGGCGTCGGCGGCCAGCTTCTCGGTACGGCCGGGCGGGGCGGCGGCCGGCAGCGGGGCGCGCCAGTCGAAGGCGGCGGGGCGGCCGAGGGCCTCCAGCACGCCCTCGGCGACCCGGCGGTGGCCTTCGGGCGAGAGGTGCAGGCGGTCCTCGGCCCAGAGGCGGCGGTCGTCGAAGCAGGGCGCGGCGAACAGGTCGACCACGGCGATGCCCCGGTCCTGGCCCAGCTCGTGCACGAAGGCCTTCATCCGCAGGATGGCGGGGAGCAGCCGGGCGCTGCCGGCCATCCGGCGGGTGGGGTCGGTGCTGGTGAACAGGACCACGGTGGCGCCGGTGGCGCGCAGCGCGGTGGCGGAGCGGCCGAGCAGGTCCTCGATCCGGTCGATGTCGCAGCGCGGCCGCAGGACGTCGTTGAGGCCGCCGGCCAGGGTGACGAGGTCGGCGCGCAGCGCGGTGGCGGGGGCCAGCTGCTCGTCGTGGATCTGGCCGATGAGCTTGCCCCGGACGGCGAGGTTGGCGTACCGGAACTCCTCGGCGGGCCGCTCGGCGGCGAGCCGGGCGGCGACGCGGTCGGCCCAGCCCCGGTAGTGGCCGTCGGGCAGCAGGTCGTCGCACATGCCCTCGGTGAAGGAGTCCCCGATGGCGACGTAACTGGCGTACGCGGTGGGCGCGGTGGGCTTGGCGGGCGCGGTGTGGGTGGCGTTCTCCATGACCCGACGATGGTACGCGCGCCCCTCCCGGCGGCTCGCTTCGGCCCGCGCCCTGCCACCCCACCACGCCGGTGGCGTCCGCGACGGCAGGCCACGGGGGTGCCGGCCGCGGCGCCGCAGATGCTCGGCGGGCACCTCCTCCTCCGCTGTGCAGCTGTGGACGAAGTGGTGGACGTGGACGGCGAACGCGGCCGCGACCACCGCCCAGGAGACGATGAGCGCGACCACACCTTCGCGCAGATCGCCGCCCGATCCCGCACCCATCGGCGCGCACAGCTGACGACTGCTCCGGGGATCGGGTGACGAGCACGTACAACCGTTCGCATCATTCGTACGTCCTCTCATCAGACCTTCATCCCCATCACTTCTCACAGCCGGAGCCGTGATCGTGCGCACCTCCCGTCTGACGGCCACCGCCGCCCTGTTCGTGCTCACTGCGAGCGCGATGGTCTCCGGGACCACCGGCGCCTTCGCCGACGACGCCACACCGAGCCCCTCTGCGACGGCGTCGGCGCCTGTCACCACCACGCCGTCCGCCGAGGCGACGGACACCCCGTCCGCCACCGCCACCGCCACGCCCTCGGACACCACCACGCCGTCCGCCACGGCCACCCCGACGGCCACCCCCACCCTGCCCCAGGGCTGCATGTACGTGCGCGAGGAGGGCATGCCGGTCCACGGCGTCACCCTCGGCACCGACGGATCCACCCGGGACATGGCCGTCTCCTTCTTCAACAGCAGCTCGACGACGCTCACCGACTTCCGGATCACCGCCGTGATCAGGAGCGCGACGGGGGCCGTCCCGCCCGAGATCGGGGTGAAGTTCCAGGGCGACACCGTCTGGGCCCCGGTCACACCGGACTCCGCCACCGGGTCGGTGTCCCTCGGTCACCACAAGATCCCGTCGCAAGAGATGTTCACCGTGGTGCTCCGGATCTCCGCCGACCCGGCGGCGAAGGCCCAGGGCTACACCCTCTCCGTCTCAGGCGCCTCCGAGGTGCTCCCGTACGGGGCCGGCCCCACCAACGTGAAGTACACCTGCAACCGGCTGACCGGATCGTCCACCAGTCTCGTCACCTTCCGCGACGAGCCGACCGCCACGGCCTCCCCGTCGGCGAGCACCTCGCCCACCGCGAGCGCCTCCCCGTCCGCCTCCCCGTCCGCCTCGCCGTCCGCGACCTCGACCGCCACCGGCGCCGTCGTCCCGGCCGGTGCCCGCAGCACCGGCACCGGCACCACGACCGCCACCGGCGGCCGCCTCGCCGAAACCGGCAGCAGCTCCAGCACTGTGCCGCTCGCCGTCACCGGCGCCGCCGCCATCGCCCTCGGTGGCGTGGCGGTCCTCGTCGCCCGCCGCCGTAAGAACGCCCGCGGCTGACCCACCGGCCCGACACGCTCCGCCCCGCCCACGCACCCGCGCGGGCGGGACGTCGTCGTTCCGGACCAGGCGTTCCTGAACTCCTGGGCGGAGGCGGGGCGGAGGCGGGGTCACCCCGCCGGTGGGGCGAAGGGCCGGCGCATGGTGAAGGCCGCCGGGGTCGGGCCGTCCGTGCGCAGCAGGGTGAGGCGGTGCTGGGCCTCCTGCGGGGTGGGACGGTGGCCGGCCGGGACCCACCAGAGCGCGGTCATCGCCTCGGCGGGCCGGGCGAACCACTCCCGGCGCCGGCGCATCACGGCCCGGTGTTCGGAGTGGTGGACGAAGGCGTCCAGGGCCTCGGGGTCGCGCCAGACCGAGAGGTTGACCAGCAGCCACTCGTCGTCGAAGATCCGGAAGCCGGTCGCGTACCCCTCGTCGCTCGTGAGTCGCCAGACGAAGCCGTCGGCCTCGTCGGCGAGCGCGTTGACGGGCCCGAGGGCGGCGACGAAGCCCGCGAGCAGGGGGCTGTCGATGGGTTCGAGCATCCGGGAGATGTTGACCTGGGCGAGTTCGTGGGACGTCACCGGCAGGACCCTAACCGGCCGGCACCGCGGTGTCCGCCGAATTCCGCTGCGCCGCCCGGTCGTCGGCGGGCGGGGTGACCCAGTGCGCCCGGACGGCGTCGGTCGGCCGCTGCTCGCCGAGCGCGTCGAGGCCCCAGGTGCCGAGCGCGTCGACGACCTGGCGCAGTGCCGCGCCGCGCCCGGTGAGCTCGTAGACGGTGGCGTTGGCGGGTCGTTCGAGCCGACGGCGGGTCACCAGGCCCTCGCCCTCCAGCTGCTTGAGGCGGGCGGCGAGGATGTCGGTGGAGACGCCGGGCAGGTCGGCGTGCAGGTCGGTGTAGCGGCGCGGGCCGGCGAGGAGTTCACGGACGATCAGGAGGCTCCAGCGCTCCCCCACCGCGTCCAGGGCGCGGGCGACGGCGCAGTACTGGTCGTAGCTTCGGCGTGACATGTGGATCAGCATAGCCAAAAGGTTGGACTTTCCAAGTGCTTACTTGGTAGAACAAAGCAACCAGGACGGCGCGCCGGTGGCGCGTACGGCCACGGCGGGTGACGGGTCGGGAGGCCGCAGATGGAGTTTCGGCAGTCCAGCAAGCTGACAGGCGTGTGCTACGAGATCCGGGGCCCGGTGGTCGACCGGGCCAACGCGCTGGAGGAGGCCGGGCACAGCGTGCTGCGGCTGAACACCGGCAACCCGGCCACGTTCGGCTTCGAGGCGCCCGAAGAGATCCTCCAGGACATCATCCGCAACCTGCCCAACGCGCACGGCTACAGCGACTCGCGCGGCATCCTGCCGGCCCGGCGCGCGGTGGTGCAGTACTACCAGCAGCGCGGCGTCGACGGGGTCACCGTCAACGACGTCTACCTCGGCAACGGCGTCTCCGAGCTGATCCAGATGGCCGTCACCGCCCTGGTGGACGACGGCGACGAGGTGCTCGTCCCGATGCCCGACTACCCGCTCTGGACGGCGGTGATCCGGCTCGCCGGCGGCAAGGCGGTGCACTACGCCTGCGACGAGGAGGCGGAGTGGTACCCCGACCTCGACGACATCGCGTCCAGGATCACGGCCCGCACCAAGGCCATCGTCGTCATCAACCCCAACAACCCCACCGGCGCGGTCTATCCGAAGGAGCTGCTGGAGGGCATCCTCGACCTCGCCCGCCGCCATCAGCTGATGGTGCTGGCCGACGAGATCTACGACAAGATCCTCTACGACGGCACCGAGCACCACTGCCTGGCCGCGCTCGCCGACGACGTGCTCACCCTCACCTTCAACGGACTCTCCAAGTCCTACCGGGTGGCGGGCTTCCGCAGCGGCTGGCTGGTCGTCTCCGGGCCGAAGCAGCACGCCTCCGACTACCTGGAGGGCCTGACCATGCTCTCCGGCATGCGGCTCTGCCCCAACGTCCCCGCCCAGTACGCGGTGCAGGCCGCGCTCGGCGGCCACCAGTCCATCAACGACCTGGTGCTGCCCACCGGCCGGCTGGCCGAACAGCGGGACGTCGCGTTCAAGGCGCTGAACGAGATCCCCGGCGTCAGCTGCGTCAAGCCCAAGGGCGCGCTGTACGCCTTCGCCAGGCTCGACCCGGCGGTGCACCGGATCGTCGACGACGAGCAGTTCGTGCTGGACCTGCTGCTCCGCGAGAAGATCCACGTCGTCCAGGGCACCGGCTTCAACTGGCCGCGCCCGGACCACTTCCGCTTCGTCACCCTCCCCCGGGCCGACGACCTGGAGACGGCGATCAACCGGATCGGCCGCTTCCTCACCACGTACCGGCAGGTCTGAGCGGACCGGCCCGGCCGGCGCGGTTCCGGCGGCCCGGGACCGACGACGTAGGCTCGGCGTCCATGACCGTGCTGCGTTCCGTCGCCCTGTTCGCCCTCGCCGCGCTCGCCGAGATCGGCGGCTGCTGGCTGATCTGGCAGAGCGTGCGCGAGGCCCGGCCGTGGTGGCTGGCCGGGGTCGGCGTGGTGGTGCTCGGCGGCTACGGCTTCGTCGCCGCGCTCCAGCCGGACAGCCACTTCGGCCGGGTACTGGCCGCGTACGGCGGGGTGTTCGTGGCCGGCTCACTGCTCTGGGGCATGGCGGTGGACGGCTTCCGGCCCACCCGCTACGACGTCGCCGGGGCACTGATCTGCCTGGCCGGGGTCGCCGTCATCATGTACGGGCCCCGGCGCTGAGGCCCCGGCACCGGGGGCTCCCCTTCGGCGCCGGGGCCCGTCAACACGCTTCCCCGCCGGGCCGGTTACCAGCCCCAGCCACCGCCGTGGCCGTCGTCGTCGGTGGTGCTGTCCCAGCCCTCGCCGACCTTGCGCAGGATCGTGTAGTGGTCGACCTGCGTGCCGTCCTCGGCCAGCGCGGTCACCTTCATGGCCGACTTCTGACCCAGGTGGGCCGGGGTGACGTCGACCTTGATGAAGGAGTAACCGGTGTAGCGCACCCGGGACCACTCGACCGTCTCGGTCACCTTCACGCCGCCCTTGGCGAAGTGGTAGGTGTTCACCGAGTCGAGCCGCTTCTCGTGGCCCTCGTAGGTGTCCGGCGCGTCGAAGTAGTACAGGCTGCGGCCGGCCGCGCCCGCCGTCACGTACACCACGCCGTCGGTGGCCGGCTCGATGGTGGCGCCGCTCGGCACCGCCTTGGAGACCTTGTTGCCGAGGATCGCGTCGGTGCGCTCGTAGACGTGGTTGTGGCCGTTGATCACCAGGTCCACCCGGTACTTCTCGAACAGCGGCACCCACGCCTCGCGGACACCGCCCTCGGAGGCGTGCTGGTGGGTGGTGGAGAAGGCGCAGTGGTGGAAGAAGACCACGACGAAGTCGATGGTCTCGTCGTTGCGCAGGTCCTTCAGGGTGCGCTGCAGCCACTTGGTCTGCTTGCCCGCCGAGATGCCCAGGTTGGCCGGGATCTCGTAGGAGACGTCGTTGGCGTCCAGCGAGATGACGCCGACGTTCTTGTAACGGAAGGTGTAGACGCCGGGGACGGTGCGCGGGTCCGGGCCGTTGTCCGGCAGGAAGAAGCGGGTGTTCTCGCCGCCGTAGCCGTTGTGCGAGTACCAGGCCTCCATGTCGTGGTTGCCGTAGGAGACCATCCACGGCACCTTGGACGCCACCGTCTCGGTCTGGGCCAGGAAGGCGTCCCAGGTACGGGCGTTGTAGGAGGTCTTGTCCGAGTCCTGGCCGGAGCCGGCCGGGTCGGCGTAGCAGATGTCGCCGGCGTGCAGGTGGAAGGCCGGGTTCTGGGCCAGGATGATGTGGTCGTTGCCGGCCGCGTGCGAGCTGACGCCCTGGTCGCCGAAGGCGGTGAAGGTGAACGGCTCGTACACCTTGCCCCAGCGGTGGTCGCGCGAGGGCGCGGTGCGGAAGGTGCTCAGGGTGGAGATCGCCTGCTGCGAGGCCGGGTCGAAGCCCTGGTGGCCGACACCGTAGTAGTAGGTGGTGTCGGGCTGCAGGTCCTCCAGCGCGACGTGCAGGTAGTACTGGTCCACCGGCTGGCCGGTCGGGGTCAGCGCGGGGGTGTGCAGGGCGCGCACCTCGGCCTGGACCTTGTGGCTGAGGTCCCACGGCTGCTTGCCGAAGCGCAGGTACGGCTTCTTCACCGGGGCCGGGACCTGCCAGGAGACCCGGAACTGGGTGTCCGGCTCCGGCCCGAAGGAGAGGTGACGCCCGATCGGGGCGACCAGCGAACCGTCGATGCCGTCCGCCACACCGCCCGTCAGCAGCTGGGGGCCGGCCGGCGCCGCGGTCGCGGTGCCGGTGCCCAGCGCACCGCCCACCGCCAGCGCGCCGACGGTGACGGCGCCGGCCCGCAGCATCCGGCGGCGGGAGTGACGGGCCCGCAGGTACTCGTGCTGCTCGGCCATGCTCATGCGGTCGGCGAGCTTCGCGGGCACGCCCATGTTCGGAATATCCATGGGCGGGACTCTTCCAGCGACGCGTTGACCGCACGCGGACGCGCGGTGAACGAGCCGCAGCGCGCCGGTCAGTCGAACGCCAACGTTCGACCATGCTTCGGTAAAGGGCCGGTGCGTATGCGTACCTGGCAGGATCATCCGTCATGACCCGGATCCTGATCTACAGTCGCAACCTGCGCTTCTGGCACGCCTCGGCCGTCGACGGCGCCCGGGCCTTCCGCGAACTCGGCGAGCGGCACGGCTTCACGGCCGACGCCACCGAGGACCCGGCGGCCTTCCGGCCGGACGCGCTGCGCCGGTACGCGGCCGTGGTCTTCCTCTCCACCGGCGGCGACGTCCTCGACGAGGCCGGCCAGGACGCGCTGCGCGCCCACCTGACCGCCGGTCACGGCTGGCTGGGCGTGCACGCGGCGTCCACCACCGCGTACGACTGGCCCTGGTTCGAGGGCCTGGTCGGCGCCCGCTTCGCCGGCCACCCGCCGATCCAGGCCGCCCCCGTCCGCGTCGCCGACCCCGGCCACCCGGCCACCGCCCATCTGCCGGCCCGCTGGGAGTGGACCGACGAGTGGTACGACTTCCGCTCCGACCCGCGCGAGAACGGCGCCCGCGTCCTGCTCACCGTCGACGAGGCCGACTACCGGGGCGCCACCATGGGCCGGGGCCCGGCCCACCCGCTCGCCTGGTGCGGCGAACACGACGGCGCCCCCACCTTCTACACCTCCCTCGGCCACTCCCCCGAGGCCTACGCCGACCCCGCCTTCCGCACCCACCTCCTGGGCGGCCTGCGGCACCTGGGGATCTCGCCCTGACCGCTGCCGACGCACCAGGACCGCCCGTTCCCCCTGCCGCGGTGCGCCGCCGGGCGCGCCGGCTCGCGGCCGTGGCACGGGCAGGCGTCTACGAGGCCGGGTCGTCCCAGGTGGAGGGGGCCCGGTTGCCGGTGCCGTCGCAGGTGCGGCAGATCTCGTCGCGGTAGGCGTGCTTGGCGCCGGTGGCGTCGACGCGGTAACGGACGTAGACGCCGGTGCCGTCGCAGAGGAAGCAGTTGCCGCCACCGCCGCCGACCTCGGTGGTGCCGGTGCCCTGACAGGTGCGGCAGCTGAGGCCGGCGGTGCGGCCGGTGCCCGCACAGATGCGGCAGACCGTGGTCACGTCGTCATTCCTCCCATGCCGGCACTGCTGGAAATGGTAGTGCCCGGCGGCGCGGTCCGGATCAGCCCGGGAGACCGTCGCGGACCCGGCGGGAGACGGTGATCTGCTGGAGGTCCAGCAGACCGGGCGGGTCGGCCAGGCCGGGGCCACCGGCGTGCACCCACTCGGCTATCTCGTCGATCATGTCCTCGGCCAGCACCCAGCCGAGCCAGACCGGGCGGCCGCCCGCCAGCCGGCCCTCGCCGGAGGGGCCGACCACCACGACGTTGGACTGCGCGCAGGCGTCCAGGCACTTCACCGCCCGGACCTTGCCGGCGGCGCCGACCGCCTCGCGCAGCCGCTCGTACTGGCCGGCGTGGTCGACGCCCGGGTGCTTCTCCTGGGTGCCGCAGCAGCAGCCCCGGCAGACGGTGACGGTCACCGGGGCTGCGGGCGCCGGCCTGCGCTCGCGGTCTCGACGGCTCATCGGATCAGCTCTCCTCGTGGTCCAGGGCCCTACTCGTTCTCCAGGGCCCGCTGCCAGGCCCGTTCGCGCAGCAGCCGCAGGCCGTTGAGGCCGACCAGCACGGTGGAGCCCTCGTGCCCGGCGACACCGAGCGGCAGTGGCAGCGTACCCGCCAGGTCCCAGACCACCAGGGCGGTGATGAACGCCCCGGCGATCACCAGGTTCTGCACCACCAGCCGGCGGGCCCGCCGGGAGAGCGCCACCACGGCCGGGACGGCGGTCAGTTCGTCGCGCACCACCACCGCGTCGGCGGTCTCCAGCGCGAGGTCCGAGCCCGCCCGGCCGAGCGCGATGCCGCTGTGCGCGGCCGCCAGCGCGGGCGCGTCGTTGACGCCGTCGCCCACCATCAGCACCCGGCGGCCCCCGTCGGCCAGTTGACGGACGGCGGCCACCTTGTCCTGCGGCAGCAGCCCGCCCCGGACGTCGGTGAGGCCGACCTCCCGGGCCAGCCGGGCGGCGGCGCGCGGGTTGTCCCCGGTGAGCAGGACCGGGGGCCGCCCGGTCAGCGCGGCCAGGCCCCGTACGGCGGCCGCGGCCTGCTCGCGCGGGCGGTCGGCGAGACCGAGGACGCCGACGGGTTCGCCGTCGCGCAGCACCACGGCGGCGGTGCGGCCGGCCTCCTCCAGTTCGACGACCTGCGGGTGGGCGCGGTGCGGGCCCGGCGCGCCGACCGCGATCACCGCGTCGCCGACCACCGCGCGGACGCCGACGCCCGGGGTGGAGACGAAGTCGGCGGCGGCCGGGACGGCGAGGCCGCGCTCGCGGGCGGCGGCGACCACCGCGCGGGCCAGCGGGTGCTCGCTGGGGTGCTCGGCGGCGGCCGCGAGGGCCAGCAGTTCGTCCTCGGTGAGGCCGGCCGACGGGCGCAGTTCGGTGACCCGGGGGGTGCCCTCGGTGAGGGTGCCGGTCTTGTCCAGGGCGGCCGCGTCCACCTGGCCGAGGCGCTCCATCACCACCGCCGACTTGACCAGCACGCCGTGCCGTCCGGCGTTGGCGATGGCGGAGAGCAGCGGCGGCATGGTGGCGAGCACCACGGCGCACGGCGAGGCGACGATCATGAAGGTCATGGCGCGCAGCAGGGTGCCGGTCAGCTCCGCGCCGAACGCGAGCGGGACGGCGAACAGCAGCAGGGTGGCCGCCACCAGGCCGGCGGCGTAGCGCTGTTCGACCTTCTCGATGAAGAGCTGGGTGGGCGCCTTGGTCTCGGAGGCCTCCTCGACCAGGGCGACGATCCGGGCGATCACGGTGTCGGCGGCGTCGCGCCCGACGCGGACGCGCAGCGCGCCGGCGCCGTTCAGCGTGCCGGCGTACACCTCGTCGCCGGGGGCCTTGGCCGCGGGCAGCGGTTCACCGGTGATGGTGGCCTGGTCGACGTCGCTACGGCCGTCCAGCACCAGGCCGTCGGCGCCGATCCGCTCGCCGGGGCGGATCAGCACGGTGTCGCCGACGGCGAGTTCGGCGGTGGGGACGGTCTCCTCCCGGCCGTCGGCGGTGAACCGGCAGGCGGTGGCCGGGGCGAGGTCGAGCAGGCCGCGGACGGAGTCGGCGGTGCGGGCGGTGGCCAGTGCCTCCAGGGCGCCGCTGGTCGCGAAGATCACGATCAGCAGCGCACCGTCCAGCACCTGTCCGATGGCGGCGGCGCCGAGCGCGGCGACCACCATCAGCAGGTCCACGTCCAGGGTCCTCCCGCGCAGCGCCCGCAGTCCGGCCCAGGCCGGTTCCCAGCCGCCCGCGAGGTAGGCGACGGCGTACAGCGGGCCGTACGCCCAGGCGGGCCCGCCGGGCAGGTGGACGGCGAGCGCGGCCAGGAAGGCGACGGTGGCGGCGGCCGCCCAGCGCGCCTCGGGCAGGGCCAGCACGCGGGTGCGGCGCGGCTGCGGTGCCGCGGGGGCGGCGGGGGCCGGACGGGTGAGCACGGTGGCGGACATGGGCGTCACGATACAGGAACACATGAACAAGCTTTCATTCATCACGGCCACCGTAGGATGCCCCCATGGGACACGCCACCGCC
Source organism: Kitasatospora sp. NPDC087315 (assembly GCF_044744345.1). Taxonomy (NCBI): domain Bacteria; kingdom Bacillati; phylum Actinomycetota; class Actinomycetes; order Kitasatosporales; family Streptomycetaceae; genus Kitasatospora; species Kitasatospora sp. NPDC087315. The sequence goes on from NZ_JBIUYD010000024.1 coordinate 124,504, forward strand.
GAGAACGCCGTGCCGCGGATGCGTCTGGACGCGTCCAACGCGGCCAAGGTGGCGAGCACCCTCCAGGCCCTCGCCACCCCCTCCCGGCTGCTGATACTCGCCGAACTCCGCGAGGGCCCGCGCGCCGCCACCGAACTCGCCGACGCCGTCGGCATGGAGCAGTCCGCCTGCTCCCACCAGCTGCGCCTGCTGCGCAACCTCGGCCTCGTGGTCGGCGAACGCCGCGGCCGCTCGGTCGTCTACTCCCTCCACGACGATCATGTCGCCGCCCTCCTCGACCAGGCCGTCTACCACGTGGACCACCTGCGGCTCGGCCTGACCGACGAGCGCTGAGGCGTCCCGCGATCACGACCGCTAAGGTGTCCCGCGATCGCGCGGGGTGTCCGCGCGGTGCGAGAGGAGCGACGCATGGCGCTGGTCACGGGACCGGGATCCGGACGGCCGAAGCGGTGGCCGCTCTGGACATCGGCCGGGGTGGCGGCGGCGGGGCTGCTGACCGCGGTGCTGGGGCTGGTGCTGGTGGCGTTCGACTACTCGCCGCGCACCCTGCAGAGCGGGGGGATGAGCCCGACGCTGAAGCCGGGCGGCCGGATCCTCACCGAGACGGTGCGGGCCTCCGAGGTACGGCGGGGCGACGTCGTCCTCGTGGAGTCGCCGTGGACCATGTCGGGCCTGATCGTCAAGCGGGTCGTCGGCCTCGGCGGTGACCGGGTGACCTGCCGCGCCGACGGGCCGGTCACCGTCAACGGGCAGCCACTGACCGAGCCTTACACCTACGACGGCTCGCCCAACGGGAACTTCCCCGCGTACACCGCGACCGTGCCGCCGGGGCGGGTCTTCCTGCTCGGCGACTACCGCGCCGAATCGGTCGACTCCCGGATGTTCCTCGACGACCAGCAGGGCACCGTCGCCGCCGCGGACGTCCGCGAGCGGGTGGTCTGGCACAGCGGCGGCTCGGAGCCGCTGCCGGTCGGCCTGGTCGCCCCGCTGGCCGCGGTCGGCGGGGGCGGGCTGCTGCTCGTCGCCGGGGTGATCGGCTTCGTCGCCGCCGCCGTGCTCCGCTCCCGCCGCCGGGCCGGCGCGTTCACCGGCTGACACCGGCCCGGCGGCGGGGCCGCGGTGTCGGTCCGTCAGGCGGGCCAGGAGTTCGGGGTGGTCCGCCGGCGCCGAATCGAGCATGGCGCGTGCCTGGGGCCTGAAGGAGTCCAGGTCGGCCGGGCTCCCGTCGATACCGCCCAGGGGCGGCTGCGGGCCGTACTCGATGAAGAGCTGGACGGTGCGGGCCAGTTGCTCCCCCGCGAGGCGTTCGACCAGGTGGAGTGCCATGTCGATGCCGGCCGACACGCCTCGCCGCTACGCCGTCGCGGCCGCCGCCGCGCGGCCCGCCGTGCGGCCGGAGAAGAGGCAGCCGCCGAGGAAGGTCCCCTCCAGGGAGCGGTAGCCGTGCACACCGCCGCCGCCGAAGCCGGCCGCCTCGCCAGCCGCGTACACGCCTTCCAGGACCTCGCCGCCGGGCCGCAGGACGCGGCCGGAGAGGTCGGTCTCCAGGCCGCCGAGCGACTTGCGGGTGAGGACGCGGAGCCGGACGGCGATCAGCGGGGCGGCGGCCGGGTCGAGGAGGCGGTGCGGCGCGGCGGTGCGGATCAGCTTGTCGCCGAGGTAGCGGCGGGCGCCGTGGATGGCGGTGACCTGGAGGTCCTTGGCGAAGGGGTTGGCCAGCTGGCGGTCCCGGGCCTCGACGACCCGGCGCAGTTCGTCCGGGTCGATCAGCGCCTGACGGGTCCTGGCGTTCATGCCGCGGGCCAGGTCGGACAGGTTGCCCGCGACCACGAAGTCGGGGCCGTGCCGCAGGTGCGCCCGGACCGGACCGGGCGCGCCGGGCAGCGCGCGGCCGAGGACGCCGCGCAGGGAGCGGCCGGTGAGGTCGGGGTTCTGCTCGGAGCCGGAGAGGGTGAACTCCTTCTCGACGATCTTCTGGTTGAGCACGAACCAGGTGTGGTCGTGCCCGGTGGACATGATGTGGTCGAGCGTGCCGAGGGTGTCGAAGCCGGGGAAGAGCGGCACGGGCAGCCGCCGCCCGCGGGCGTCCAGCCAGAGCGAGGAGGGGCCGGGCAGGATGCGGATGCCGTGCCGGGCCCAGACCGGGTCCCAGTTCTCGATGCCCTCGGTGTAGTGCCACATCCGGTCACCGTTGATCAGGTTGCCGCCGGCCCCGCCGGTGATCTCCAGCATCAGACCGTCCACGTGCGCGGGGACACCGGAGAGCAGCCGGGCGGGCGGGGTGCCGAGCCGGGCGGGCCAGGCCTTGCGGACGAGGTCGTGGTTGCCGCCGATGCCGCCGGAGGTGACGATCACGGCCTGGGCGCGCAGTTCGAAGGCGCCGGCCACCTCCCGGGAGCTCGCCGCGCCGCGCACGGCGCCGCTGGGCACCAGCACCTCGCCGCTGACGGTGTCGACCGCCCCGGCGTGCGCGGACAGGCCGGTGACCCGGTGGCGGAAACGCAGGTCCACCAGGCCGCGCCCGGCGGCGGCCCGGACCCGGCGGACGAAGGGTTCGAGCAGCCCGGGCCCGGTGCCCCAGGTGATGTGGAACCGGGGGACGGAGTTGCCGGGGCCGTCGGCGAGCAGCCCGCCGCGCTCGGCCCAGCCGACGACCGGGAAGAACCGCACCCCCTGCGCGCGCAGCCAGGCCCGCTTCTCCCCCGCCGCGAAGTCGACGTAGGCCTCGGCCCAGCGGCGCGGCCAGGCGTCCTCGGGGCGGTCGAAGCCGGCGCTGCCGAGCCAGTCCTGCCAGGCGAGCGCGGGCGAGTCGCGGATGCGCATCCGGCGCTGCTCGGGCGAGTCGACCAGGAAGAGGCCGCCGAAGGACCAGTGCGCCTGACCGCCGAGCGAGGCCGCGGGCTCCTGGTCGAGCAGGATCACCTTCCGTCCGGCGTCGGCGAGTTCGGCGGTCGCGACGAGCCCCGCGAGTCCGGCTCCGATGACGATGACGTCGGCGTCCAGGGCCATGCGGGTCCTCCATCGGCCGTCCGGGCGGCGAGGGGGCGCCGCCGCTGTGCGCCCGATACTGCGGCCTGCGGCGGGGCCAGTCAACCGGTCGGTAACAAGCCGCGGCGGGAATTCCGCTCCGCGGTGTACCGGAAATACCGCCGATACCCGGTGGAGCGTTATTCGGGAATATCCCTGACGGTTTTTCGGGAAATTCCGCCCGGTGCATGGACGGAGGCGAAACCTGGCAGTAACTTACCTGCCAGTAGCAGTAGCTGTGGCCCGGCTCGCACGCCCCCCACCCGTTTCTCTCCCCCCAGGAGGAACCGTGCTCCGCCCTGCCCGGAAATCCCGTTCGGCCGAGAAGTCCGCCCTGCTCGGCGCCGTCGCCCTGGGCGCCGCGCTCGCCCTGACCTCCACCAGCGCGCAGGCCGCCACCGCCACCCCCCGGCACTACGTCGCGCTGGGCGACTCGTACGCCGCCGGCGCCGGTGTGCCCGGTCAGTCGGCCGGCCTCTGCCTGCGCTCCGACCGCAACTACGGCCACCTGGTGGCCGCCGCCCTCAAGGCGGGCGCGTACACCGATGTCACCTGCGCCGCGGCCAAGGTGAAGGCGATGACGCAGCCCCAGTACGACGCCTTCCTCCGGGTCAACGACCCGCAACTGGACGCCGTCACCGCCGACACCGACCTGGTGACCCTCGGCATCGGCGGCAACGACCTCGGCACCAGTGACCTCGGGGTCGGCGACGTGATCGCCACCTGCCTCGCCGGCGCGGTGGTCAACCCGCTGGGCACGCCCTGCCGGGACGTCTACAACCACGGCCACTGGGACTGGAGCAGCTGGTCCTGGCAGTACGGCAACGACGACCTCGCCGACCGGATCGCCGCCGCCGGGCCGAAGATCGCCGACGCACTGCGGCGGATCCACGCCAAGGCGCCGAACGCCCGTGTGCTGGTGGTCGGTTACCCGTCCGTGCTGCCCGCCGACGGGGCGGCCTGCGTACTGCGCCAGCCCATCACCCCGGGGGACGTCGAGTACCTGCACGGCGTGCTCGGCCGGCTGAACACCATGCTCCGGTCGACCGCCGCCGCGGGCGGCGCCACCTACGTGGACACCGCGGCCCCGACCGCCGGCCACGACGTCTGCTCCGCCGACCGCTGGATCGAGGGCGCGCTGCCGGGCTCCCCCGCCGTGCCGTTCCACCCGAACGCGACCGGCGAGAAGGTGATGGCGGACGCGGTGCTCGCCGCCCTGCGCTGACGCCGGCCCGGGCGGCCGGCCGGCCCGGACAGCCGACCCGGAAAGCGCCCGAGGGGGCGCGACCGAACCCCGGTCGCGCCCCCTCGGTCTCGCACACTACGGCTTGATGCGGACCACCTGCGGGTCGTGGTCGCTCGCCTGCTGGGCGAACTCGCTGTTGATGTGCACCACGTCGTACTTGGCGTACCCGACCTCGGGGCTGACCAGGATGTGGTCCAGCACCTGCGAGTTGCCCTGGTAGACGTAGGAGTACTGCTCCTTCTCCGGCAGCTCGTTCACCAGGTCGCGCAGCACCCGGTCCTTGGTGAGCGCGGCCAGCGCGGGCGAGAACTGGTAGTCGTTGAAGTCGCCCAGCGAGACGATCTTCGCGTTCCTGTCCGCGGCCAGCAGCTTGGCGACGAAGGCCTGCTCGACGGTGGCCTGCTTGATCCGCTGCACCTCGGAGCTGCGGACCGGGGCCTGGAAGCGGCTGTCGATGCCCTGGTCGCCGCCCTTGCTGTTGAAGTGGTTGGCGATGACGAAGACCTTCTTGCCGCGGAAGTCGAACTGGCCGACCAGCGGCTTGCGGCTGTTGGCCCAGGCCTCGTCGGTGGGCGAGATCCGGCCGGGCGAGGCGGTCAGCGAGGCGGCGGAGCCCTTGCCGGCCACGTCCACGGCGGAGGTCGCGGAGCCGCCGGGGATGTCGGTGAAGGAGACCCGCTGCGGGTTGAACAGGAAGACCTGGCGGATGTTGCCGCCGGGCTCGCCACCGTCCTTGTTGTTCTCCGGGTCCACCGAGCGCCACTCGTAGGCCGGGCCGCCGGCCGCCTTGATCGCGGCGATGAACTTGGCGACGGTCTCGCTCGCGTCCACCGTGCCGTCGTTGGTGGCGCCGTTGTTGTCCTGGATCTCCTCCAGGGCGACGATGTCGGGCGAGCGCAGGTTGGTGACGACGCCCTGGGCCAGCTCGGCGAACTTGGCGTCCGGGTTGCCGGGGGCGAGGTTCTCCACGTTGTAGGTGGCGATGGAGAGTTCGCGGTCGGCGGTCGGGGCCGTCACCTCGCGCTGGAGGTGGTTGTCCTGGAGCGCGCCGAGGGTGCCCGCGACGAGGGTGTAGCCGCCGAAGGCGTTGTAGTCCAGCGGGCCGGTGGTGGTGCCGGTCAGCACGTCGCCGACGTTGGCGACCGGGAACGGCTGCTGGGAGACCGGCGCCTGCTGCTGCACCATCAGGCGGCCGACGTTGGGCTCGGCGTACGACTCGTACAGCACGCCGCCGCGCGCGCTCTTCTGGTCCTGCTTGTCGGCGGCGACCCAGAGCTCGTTGTACTTGTCCGTCGCCTGGATCACCCGGACGTCCTTGACCTGGACGAGCATGCCCTCCAGGGACTCGAAGAAGTCCAGGGTGTACTTCTCCCGCTGGAGCGGGAGCGACTCGATGGTGCCGCCCGCCGGGGCCTGCGGGGTGTAGGTGCCGGGGATGTTGCGGGTGTCCACGACGACCGGCGCCGGCAGCGGGTTGCCGGAGGAGACCACGGTGACGGCCGGGTTGGTGAGCTGGGTGAGCGACTGCGAGCCGCTGTTGAAGTTCGGGTAGTACTCCGTCACCTTGCCGGTGACCAGCACCGAGTCGCCGACCTTGACGGTCGGGGTGGCGCTGCCGGTGTAGACGAAGATGCCCTCGCTGGTGGCCGGGTCGGCGTCCGGGTTCGGGTCCTGGATCCAGAAGCCCTTGGAGCCGTAGCCGCGGACGCCGGTGACGATGCCGGGCACGCCCGCGATGGTCGCACCGGTGCGGGTCGAGAGGCGGGTGCTGCCCTGGATGTCATGGATCCGGACGCTGCCCGGCTCGGCCGGGCCGGTCGGGGTGGAGCCCTCGGCGACCTCTCCCTTGCTGTTGGTCGGCGTCGGGGCGCCGGCGGTGAAGTCGGCCGCGTTGTCGTCGGTGTCGGCGAGGTCGGCCCGGCGGGCCACCGAGGCGGTGTTGGAGGCCCCGGCGGCGGCGGCCGAGCCCTCGTGGATCACGGCGGTGCCGAAGCCGGCCAGGTCGCGCACGCGCGGGTCGGCGGCGCAGTCGGCGGCGGTCTTGCAGGTCAGCGGGTCGGTGCCGCGGACGAGGGCGACGGTGCCGCTGGTGCCGGACAGCGCCAGCGAGCCGGCCGCGTCCGGGGTCGGCAGGTCGACGGTGCCGCCGGCGCCGGCCGCCTCGCCGACCAGGTAGCGGCCGCCGGGGGCGATCGAGCCGGTCAGCGGGGTGACGCCCCACTGGGAGGCCGGGCCCGGGGTCCCGGATATGTACTGGACGCTCCAGCCGTCCAGGCCGAAGGCCGCACCGCCCTTGTTGGCCAGCTCGACGAAGTCGTTCTTCAGGGTGGCACCGGAGTTGCCGCCACCGCCGTACACCTCGGAGATCACCGCGTCGGCGGAGGGCGCGGCCACGGCGGCCGGCAGCGGGACGAGCACCAGCGAGACGGCCAGCCCGGCCGGGAGGAGGGTGGCGCGCAGCAGGGCCCGGCGGGAGCGGGGGCGGGGAGCGGGGGGCGTGGTCACCGGGGCAGGACTCCTTGCTCAGCCGTGCGGCACGGTCGGGACACGGCGGACGGGGGTGGCACGTTCGCCCGGCGCAGGTGGGACCGCCGGGCCGTGAGGGTGGGTCAGGCAGGCGCGGACAGCGCGCTACCCGCGTAGAAGACAGCCGCGGGAGCCGGACGGCCGTCCCCCGCAGCGCTCAAGATACGCGCGTAGAAAATGACGCGACAAGACCCCGGTGGTGAACTTTCGGTACCGCCGCCCAGGTCTCCGGCCCGCACGAAGCCCTACAGCCAGCCCCGCTGAGCCGCCTTCAGACCCGCCTCGAACCGGCTCGCCGCGTCCAGCCGCTCCATCAGCGCGGCCATCTGCCGGCGCACCGTCCGCACCGAGACGCCGAGCCGCTTGGCCGCCGCGTCGTCGGTGAGCCCGGTGGAGAGCAGCCGCAGCAGCTCGCGCTCGCCGGCGCTCAGGCCCGTGCCGACGTCCTCGGGCTGGTCGTCGCCGAGCGGGACGGCGGTCTCCCAGGTCTGCTCGAAGAGGGCGACCAGCGAGGCGACGATGCCCGGCTCCTCCGTGCACAGCGCGCCGAGCCGGGTGTTCTCCGGGTCGATCGGCACCACGGCCGCGCGCCGGTCGAACACCAGCATCCGGGGCGGCAGCACGGGTGCGGTGCGCACCTTGCCGCCGAGGCCGGTCATCCAGCGGGCGTAGGCGAAGGTCTCCGGGTCGTTGCGGACGCTGTCCTGATAGATGGTCCGCAGACTCATCCCGCGCCGCAGGGCGTCCTCGTCCAGCGGCCGGGAGGCGGCCAGGCTGGCCGCGGACTGCGCGCCGCCGGGCATCACCGCCAGGCACTCGCCGGCCAGCCGGGCCGTCAGCACCTCCAGCTTGGCCTGGATCGCGTCCAGGCCCACCAGCCGCTCGCCACCGTCCACCAGGGTGCTGGTGCGCAGCATGGCGTACTCGGCGACGGCCCGCGCGACGGCCGCCTTGGAGACGGCCAGCTCCTGCTGGCGGCGCGCGAGTTCCTCCTCCTGCCGGCGCAGCAGCAGCTCCAGGCCGCGCTCCGGGCTGACCGGCCAGAACGCGCCGGGGCGGTCACGGGAGGCCCGCAGCAGGGTGAGGTCGGCGAGCCGGTCCAGGGCCTCGCGGACGGCGGCCTCGGGGAGTCGGAGCCGCTCGCAGAGTTCGGCGACGCCACCCTCGGGGTCGGTCAGCATCTCCCGGTAGACGGCCTCGGCGGTCGCGTCCAGCCCCAGCAGCTCCAGCACTTCAGCGACCCCTGATCAGTCGAACGGATGTCCGGTCGGCCCACCGGTTCGATCTTTCCGCCGCCGCGGCGCCGCCACAAGACATGATCCGGTCAAGCGCCCGGGCGGCCCCGCGCGGCCGCCCGGCGGGGTGCGCCCGGCGGGGGTTGCAGCAAGCTGCCTGTCCTGATGCTGCCCGCGGTTGCCCCTCCCGCCGCCGGGCGGACGCCGGGAGGATTCACCCTGCGCGCAGCCATCCTCGTGACCCACCCTCACCTCCGTTCAGCCCCGTTCGCCTCCGTTCGTCCCAGAGCCCGGCCGAGCCCTGAACCCGGCCGGGTCCCGGGCCCGAACAGCCCTGAGCCCGAACAGCCCCGCACCTCCCCTGCACAGAACAGGAACCGTCGTGCCCAAGACCGTCCGCCCGCTCGCCGTCACCGTTCTCGCCCTCGCCCTCGCCGCGGCCGCCGCACCCGCCTTCGTCGCCCAGCCCTCCCCCGCCGCGCCCGCCACCGCCGCCGTCACCGTGACCGCCGCCGGCGGCGCCGACGACGGCGGCATCGGCTGGGACACCCCGCCGGCCGGACCGGTCGGCTGGGACGGCGCCCCCGTCGACGGCGGCACCATCGGGTGGGACTGACCTCCCGGTGTTCGCCGTCCACCTGACCCTCCTGGACGTCTCCGCCACCCCGCCGGGCGAGGCCGGGGCCGCCGACATCCAGGCCGCCCTGTGGGGGTCCGCAGGCCCGGGCGACGGCCTGGAACACGTGCGTGCCCGCGCCGTCCCGGAGGGCGTCGGTCTGGTGCTGTACGTCCGGGCGCCGGACGAGGCCGTGGCCGAGCTGCGGGCGAAGGCCCTGCTCGACCGGGCCCTGGCGGCCGGGCCGTCCGGTCGCTTCGCACTGCCGCTGGGGTAACTCCGCGACCGTGCGCGCTTTCTGATCTTCCGGGCGGGTTTCCCCCCATCCCGGTCCCCCGCCATTTTGGCCGATTCATATCGATCGCTTTACCCCCTCATGACTGGCATGGCCACATCACGTGAGCTGTGCGCAGCTCCGTCGGCATGCTCCGCCAGCCGTCGGAGCCGACCGCCGGAGCCGAGCCGTCGAGCCCGCCGGAAACAAGCCCGTCGAAGCCGTCAAGACCCTCAAAGGAGCCCGATGCCACACCCCCACGGCGCACTCCCCCGCCCAGGAGCCGGAGACGCCGCACCGCCCCCGACCGCCCGGCGCCGCCACAACGGCGTCCTGCGCAAGACCGCCGTCGCGCTCGCCGTCGTCCTGGCCGCCGAGTCCGCCGCCGTCATCATGGCGACCGGCCAGGCCGTCGCCGTCACCCCGCAGGCCCCGACCCCCCGGCAGGCCCAGGCACTCGGCCCGGCCGAGGCACCGGACCTCGCCACCGCCCACCTCAAGGCCCGGCTGGAGAACCGCCGGATCGAGGTGACGGACGAGCGCACCGAGTCCACCACCACCTGGATCAACCCGGACGGCACCACCACGCTCGACATGGCCACCGGGCCGGTCCGCTACAAGGACAAGTCCGGAAAGCTCCAGCCGATCGACGTGAACCTCGCCCGGCAGGCGGACGGCAGCGTCAAGGCCAAGGGCCACCCGCTGAACCTCGCCCTGGCCGGCGCCACCCCGCCCGCCGCCGTGTCCGGGTTCAAGGCGGCCGGCGCCCCGGCCGGCGACCAGCAGGCCCCGGCGACTCCGCTGCTCTCGCTGGACAACGGCGCCGGCACCGCGATGTCGCTGTCCTGGCGCGGCACCCTGCCCGCGCCCACCGTGGACGGCGCCAAGGCCCGGTACGAGAACGCGCTCACCGCCACCGACCTGGTCATCGAGTCCACCCGGACCGGCTTCGAGCAGTTCCTGGAGCTCAAGGACCGCTCGGCGGTCGCCGCCAACGGCAGCGTCACGCTCACCCTGAACGCGGCCGGCCTCCAGGCCCGGCACAACGCCGACAACTCGGTCTCCTTCCTCGACCCGAAGACCGGTCAGGAGGCCGGCCAGCTGCCCGCGCCGGTGATGTGGGACGCCCAGGTCGACGAGCGCAGCGGCGACCACACCCGCACCGCGCCGGTCACCCTGAAGGTGACCCAGCGGGGCGACGACGTCGACCTGACGCTCACCCCCGACGCGGCCTTCCTGAACGACCCGAACACCAAGTACCCCGTCACCATCGACCCGGCGGTCAACATCGGCGTCGGCTTCGACACCTTCGTCCAGGAGGGGTACGGCACCGACGTCTCCTCCCAGACCGAGCTGAAGCTGGGCAACAACGGCTCCGGCCAGAAGGCCCGTTCGTTCCTGCAGTTCCCGATGGCGAAGATCAGCGGCAAGCAGATCACCAGCGGCAAGCTCAACCTGTGGAACTTCCACTCCTGGTCCTGCACCGCCAAGGGCTGGGAGGTCTGGGACACCGGCAGCGCGAGCACCAGCACCCGCTGGACGGCGCAGCCCGGCTGGAACCGCAAGTGGGCCACCTCCACGGCCACCAAGGGCTACTCCAGCTCCTGCAACGACGGCTGGGTGAACCAGGACATCACCGCCCTCGTCCAGGCCTGGGCCGGCAACGGCAACGCCAGCAACACCCTGGGCATCCGGGCCACCGACGAGAGCGACCCGTACGGCTGGAAGAAGTTCAACTCCGGCAACGCGTCCTCCAACACGCCGTACCTGTCGGTCACCTACAACACCCCGCCGGCCGTCTCCACCCTGCTCAGCCCGGCCGACGGCGCGCTCACCGGCGACGCCAAGCCGACCCTGTCCGCCAAGGCGACCGACCCCGACGGCGGCAACATCAAGCTGGACTTCGAGGTCTGGGCCGCCAACGGCACCGCGGCCCTCCAGGCCGGCAACACCCCGTACGCGGCCTCCGGCTCGACCTTCACCTGGTCGCCCACCACCGCGCTGGCGCCCGGTGGTTACAAGTGGCGCTCGCGCTCCTGGGACGGCACCGCCAACAGCGCCTGGTCCGGCTTCCGCTCGTTCACCGTGGACACCACCGCGCCGGGCACGACCACCGTCTCCTCCGGGGACTTCCCGGCCGGCCAGTGGGCGGGCACCCCGGACGCGAACGGCGGCTACAGCGGCTCCTTCACCTTCACCCCGCCGACCAGCGACGTGAAGGACATCCAGTACCGGCTGGACGGCGGCGCCTGGGTCACCGTCGCCACCACCGGCGCCCCGGTGAAGGCCACGCTCGGCTTCAAGGCGGGCGCGCACACCGTCACCGCGCACACCCGGGACGCGGCGGGCAACGTCTCCGCCGACAAGACGTACACCTTCTACGCGGGCAAGGGCTCGGCCCTGGTCGCCCCCGGCGCCGGCGAGCGCCCGGCCCGCCGCACCTCCCTCCAGGCGGAGGGCAACAGCACCTACACCGGCGTGCGCTACCAGTACCGGCGCGGTGAGACGGACGCCTGGAAGGACGTGCCGGCCGCCAACGTCACCACCACCGACGGCAAGGCCGTCACCGGCTGGCCGTTCGCCGCCCCCGCGGGCAAGCCGGCCGCGCTGACCTGGAACATCACCGACACCCTGGCCGAGAACGGTCCGGTGGACGTCCGCGCGGTGTTCACCGACGGCACGGCCACCGACGCCACCGAGCCCAACACCGTCACGGTGGACCGCAACGCGGGCACGGCGCCCGAGACGACCGTCGGCCCGGGCAAGGTCAACACCCTCACCGGTGACCTCGCCCTCGCCGCCACCGACGCCGCGGGCTTCGGCCTCTCCGCCGAGCGCTCCTACTCCTCCCGCCGCCCCGCCAACGGCTCGGCACAGGAGGGCCAGGCCGCGATCTTCGGCCCGCAGTGGAGCTCCGGCACCACCGCCGACATCACCGACGTCGCCTACCGGTACGTCCGTCAGACGTCGCCGACCTCGCTCGCGGTGGTCTCCGCCGACGGCGCCGAGACCGGCTTCACCGCCACCGGCGCCGGCGGCTGGAAGCCCGAGCCCGGCGCCGAGGACCTCACCCTCACCGGCGCGCTGACCGGCTCCTTCACCCTGAAGGACACCGCCGGCACCACCGTCACCTTCGCCAAGGTCGACCCGGCCGCCACCACCTGGCAGGCCACCGGCTCCTCGCTGCCCAGCGAGAACTCCACCACCAGCGTGGTCTCGGAGAAGGTCGTCACCGGCGGCAAGACCCTGGCCCGCCCGAAGTACGTGGTCGCGCCGACCTCGGCGGCCGCCTCCGCCACCTGCGCCGCCGTGCCCGCCACGGCCGGCTGCCGGGTGCTGGAGTACGTCTACGCCACCGCCACCACCGCCACCTCCGCCACGCTCGGCGACGTCACCGGCCAGGTGAAGCAGATCCGGCTCTGGTCCACCGACCCGGGCGCCGCCGCGGCGACCCCCGTCGTGGTCACCCAGTACGCGTACGACGACGCGGGCCGGCTGCGCGAGGTCTGGGACCCGCGGATCAGCCCGGCGCTGAAGACCGCGTACGGCTACGACGCGGCCGGCCGGGTCACCACCACGACCGGGCCCGGCGAGCTGCCGTGGACGCTGGAGTACGGCAAGGCCGGCAACGCCGCCACGGCCGGCGACGGCATGCTGCTCGCGGCCTCCCGGCCCGCCCTCAAGCAGGGCAGCAAGGACGTCACCAGCGGCACCGCCACCACCTCCGTCGTCTACGACGTCCCGCTGAGCGGTGCCAACGCGCCGTACCCGCTGGGCCCGTCCGACGTCGCGGCCTGGGGCCAGAGCGACGCCCCGACCGACGCCACCGCCGTGCTGCCGCCGGACGCCGTTCCGGCGAGCCACGACGGCAAGGCGCTCGGCACCAACGCGTACACCCGCGCCTCGCTGACCTACACCAACGCCTCCGGGCGCGAGGTCAACACCGCCACCCCCGGCGGCGGCATCACCACCACCGAGTACAACGCCTTCGGCAGCACGGTGCGCACCCTCTCCGCGGAGAACCGCATCCTGGCCCTCGCCACCACCGGCAAGGACCTCGCCACCCTGCGGGAGCTGGGCATCGCCGGCCGCTCCACGGCCGACCGCGCCCAGGTGCTCTCCTCGCTGTCGGCGTACTCGGCCGACGGCAAGCGCCTGGTCGACCAGCTCGACCCGCTGCAACTGGTCACCCTGGAGCACGGCCTGGCCGCCTCCGGCACCAGCCCGGCCCTCGCGGCCGGCGCCGAGGTCCCGGCCCGTGCCCACACCGTCACCGCCTACGACGAGGGCCGCCCGGCGGACGCCGCCGTCAGCGACCGCTCCACCACGGTGACCTTCGGCGCCCGGGTCGACGGCTACCCCGCCGACGCCGACGCCCGCACCACCGCGACCGGCTACGACTGGGCCAAGGGCCTGCCCGTGCGGACCGTCCAGGACCCGGCCGATCTGAAGATCACCACCACCACCGGCTACGACGCGGCCGGCCGGGTCGTGACCCAGAGCCGCCCCAACTCCAACGGCTCCGACGCGGCCACCACGGTGACCACGTACTGGAGCGCCACCGGCACCGGCGCCTGCGCCGGGCGCCCCGAGTGGGCCGACCTGGTCTGCTCCACCGGCCCGGCCGCGCAGATCGCCGGCGGCGGCGCCAACCCGCTCCAGCTGCCGACCAAGACCCAGCAGTACGACCGCTGGGGCAACCCGACCGTCCTCACCGAGGTCGCCAACGGCGTCACCCGCACCACCACCCGCGGCTACGACGCCGCCGGGCGCCCGGCGAAGGTCTCCGTCACCGGCGGCACCGGCGCCCCGGTGGCCGACCTCACCGTGAGCTACGACCCGGCCAACGGCCAGCCCGCCACGGTCACCAACGGCACGACCACCATCGCCCAGGGCTACGACCGGCTGGGCCGCGAGGTCTCGTACGACGACGGTGCGGGCAACGTCACCACCACCGAGTACGACCTGCTGGACCGGGTGGTGAAGCGGTCGGACTCCGTGCCGTCCACCACCACCTACGGCTACGACACCGCCAAGGACCCGCGCGGTCTGCCCACCTCGCTCACCGACTCGGTCGCGGGCACCTTCACCGCCGGCTACGACGTCGAGGGCCGGCTGACCACCCAGACGCTGCCCGGCGGCAACACCCTGACCACCAGCTACGACAGCCGGGGCATCAAGACCGGCAAGACCTACACCAACCAGTCGGGCACCGTCCTGCTGGCCGACACCGCCGACTACACCGTCCACGGCCAGCAGGCCGGCCGGACCCAGAGCGACGGCAACAGCACCACCAGCGACTACACCTACGACTCGACCGGCCGGCTCACCAAGGCCGCCGACACCACCGGCCTGGCCTGCTCCAGCCGCGCCTACACCTTCGACAAGAACAGCAACCGGACCGGCCTGACCACCGTCTCGGACGACTGTGACCCGGCCACCAACGACACGGTCACCACCACCGTCAACTCCGGCTACGACACCGCCGACCGGCTCACCGGCCCCGGCTACGCCTACGACGCGCTCGGCCGCACCACCACCCTGCCCAAGGGCACCGCGCTGAGCTACCACGTCAACGACCTGCTGCGCGGCGAGACCCTCGGCGACCAGCGCAAGACCTGGGACCTGGACGCGGCCGGCCGGCTCGCCTCGGTCACCACCGAGGCCAAGGGCGCCGACGGCACCTGGGCCGTCACCGAGCAGTCCACCAACCACTACGGCGCCGGCACCGACAGCCCCACCTGGTCCAGGACGGCCGCGGGCAAGCTCACCCGCAACGTCCAGGACCTCACCGGCCAGCTGACGGCGGCCACCGGCCCCGACGGCGGCGTCGTCCTGCTGCTGACCAACCTGCACGGTGACGTCTCCGTCCAGCTCTCCCCGGACGGCACCGAGGACCTCGCCGTCTACCACTACGACGAGTACGGCAACCCGGTGGACGCCGCGGCGAGCACCGAGTACGGCTGGCTCGGCGGGGCGCTGCGGGGCGGCGACAGCCTCAGCGGCCTGACCCTGATGGGCGCCCGGGTCTACGACTCCGGCACCGGCCGCTTCCTGCAGCTCGACCCGCTCCAGGAGGGCTCGCCCAACCACTACGGCTACCCGGTCGATCCGATCACCATGGACGACCTCACCGGGCTGGCCTGGTACAAGAAGTACACCGCGACCTTCAGCCGGAGCGAGGCGAACACCCTGGCGGCCGTGCTGTACGCGGCGGGCGGGTTCGCGAAGTTCGTCGGCAAGGTGCTGCAGAAGGTCCCGCACATCGCCGCGCGGATCGTCGGCTGGGCCCTGTGGGCGCTCAGCTACCTGGCCAAGTACTGGGCCAAGGACATCGCCAAGAAGGCCAACCGGGGCCGCGGTGGCGTGAAGATCTACGCCGGGATCTGGCGCTCCTGGGGCATCCCTTACCCGAAGGTGGAGATCCACGGGCGCTGACCTGCCCTGACCGGTAGCAGCGAGGACCGAGGAGAAAGGGCCGGCCGGCCCGGGGTTCACCCCCCGGGCCGGCCGGCCCTCGGCCGTCTGCGGCTACTCGCGCTCGGCGGTGGTGGACCCGGTCGCCAGGCCGGCCGACCACTTCTCCTCGACCCGGCCGAACTTCCAGTACCCGATCGCCGCCACCCAGGTCAGCACGAACAGGCCGACGATGGCGTAGCCGACGAAGTTGAGGTCCAGCTCGCCGATCCAGGCGATCGGCCCGCTGGTGATGTCCAGCTTCTCGCCGAGCAGCCCGAGCAGTTCGATCGAGCCGATCACCAGCGCGACCAGCACGGACAGGCCGGTGACGGTCAGGTTGTAGTAGATCTTGCGGACGGGCTTGGAGAACGCCCACTCGTAGGCGAAGTTCATGAACGAACTGTCGATGGTGTCCAGCAGGCTCATCCCGGCCGCGAACAGCACCGGCAGCACCAGCAGGGCGTACCAGGGCAGTTGGAACGCGGCCGCGCCGCCGGCCAGGACCAGCAGGGACACCTCGGTGGCGGTGTCGAAGCCCAGGCCGAACAGCAGACCGACCGGGTACATGTGCCAGGGCTTGGTGACGGCCCTGGTGACCCGGCCCAGGATGCGGTTCATGAAGCCGCGCTTGTCGAGCTGCGCCTCCAGCTCGGCCTCGTCGAACTCGCCCTGACGCATCTTGCGGAACACCTTGAGGATGCCGTTGAAGGCACCCAGGTTGATCAGACCGATGAGCAGCAGGAACGTCCCGGAGACGGAGACGCCGATCAGGCCGGTGGTCTCGTGCAGGGTGGAGTCGTCCGACTCCACCTGCCCGGCGAGGGACTGGATGCCGAAGGCGAGCAGCGCGCAGAGGCCGAAGACGATCGAGGAGTGGCCCAGCGAGAACCAGAAGCCGACCGAGAGCGGCCGCTTGCCCTGGCCCATCAGCTTGCGGGTGGTGTTGTCGATGGCGGCGATGTGGTCCGCGTCGAAGGCGTGCCGCATGCCGAGGGTGTAGGCGGTGAGGCCCATACCGGCGCCGAAGACCTGGCCGCCGACGTCGTAGTGCTCGGGCGCGATGACCGCGAGCAGGGTGAACCAGCCGATCACGTGCAGCGCGAGGATGAAGCCGCCCATGCCGGCCAGGCGGACCCACTCATCGCGGGTGAGCCGGTCGCGCCATCTGACGGCGGTGGCACCTGCGGCGGGGCTGGACATCGTGTCGTCCTTTCGGGGGGGTGACGACGGAGCTGGGCCATCTTTCCCCCGGCGGGGAAGTACTTGCAAGTCATGTGCAATTACGGATTGGCGGCGATCGGGCACGGAGCGTGTGAAGGGCCGTCCCGGCGATCGTCATGCACCATACAAATCCTTGTAACCTCCGGAGGCTTTCGGCGGCCCCGCTACGCACGGATACTCACGTTCTACGCGCGAATACTTCGGGCGCCGACACCTCAACTCACCACGGAGGAACGGCATATGATCCGCATTCGAACCGCTGCGGCACTGGCCGCCGCGGCGCTGCTCGCGGCCGGCCTCACCGGTATCGCCCCCAGCGCCTCGGCCACTCCCGCTCCCCAGGCCACCGCTCCCCGGGCCACCGCTCCCCGGGCTGCCGGGACCCAGCACCGGGTGCTGTTCGACAACAGCAAGGCCGAGACCGCCGGCAACGCCGACTGGATCATCAGCACCAGCCAGCCCGACCCGCTGGCCCAGAACGCCGGCCCCACCTCCGAGAAGAGCTGGACCGGCGCCCTCTCCGCCTGGGGCGTCGCCCTCCAGAAGACCGGCCAGTACAGCCTCAAGACCCTCCCCGCCGGCTCCACCATCAGCTACGGCACCGGCGCCGCGCTCGACCTCGCCAACTTCGACACCTTCGTCGTCCCCGAGCCCAACATCCGGTTCAGCGCCGCCGAGAAGACCGCCCTGCTGCGCTTCGTCCAGAACGGCGGCGGGCTCTTCCTCATCTCCGACCACACCCAGAGCGACCGCAACAACGACGGCTGGGACTCCCCCGCGATCATCAACGACCTGCTGACCGACAACGGGGTGAACAACAACGACCCCTTCGGGTTCTCGGTCGACCTCAAGAACATCGCCACCGACAACCCGCGCGCGGTCAACGACGCCACCGACCCGGTGCTGCACGGCGCCTTCGGCACCGTCACCGGCTCGATCCTGCGCAACGGCACCACGTTCACGCTCAAGCCCGCCGACAACCCGTCGGTCAAGGGCCTGCTCTACCGCACCGGCTACAGCGGCACCACCGGCGCGTTCTTCGTCACCAGCACCTTCGGCAGCGGCCGGGTCGCGATCTGGGGCGACAGCTCCCCCGTCGACGACGGCACCGGCCAGCCGGGCAACACCCTCTTCAACGGCTGGGACGACCCGGCGGGCACCGACGCCGCCCTCGCCCTCAACGCCACGGCCTGGCTCGCCAAGGCCTAGGGCCCGCTCCCGGCGCCCGCCGGGAAGGCTCACCAGGAAATCGGCGGCCTCGTCGCCTACTGTCGGAATGCTGACGCCCGTGGTGCGGGCGGGCCCACCACCCGCCCGCACCACGGGGCGCCGACCGGGAGCCGCCGGGAGCCGCCGCGACGCACCGGGAAGCCCCGGGAAGCCCTGGGAATCGCTGGGAGCCGCCATGCCTTCGCCCCTTCCCCCCGCCGCCGGCCGGTCGCACCCCCGGCCCATCACCCGCGAGGACCTGCGCATCCCGCTGTCCGACGGCACCGAGCTGTACGCCCGGGTCTGGCGCCCGCTGGACGACGCGCCCGTCCCCGTGCTGCTGGAGTACTCCGCCGGCCGCCTCACCGACTGGACGGCCGCCGAGGACTCCCGCCGCCACCCCTGGTACGCGGGCCACGGCTACGCCTCCGTCCGCGTCGACCTCCGCGGCCACGGCAACTCCGGCGGCCTGCCCGGGGACGAACACTCCGAGGCGGCGCTCGCCGACGGCGTCGAGGTGATCCGCCTGCTCGCCGCACGGCCGTGGTGCAGCGGCCGCGTCGGCCTGTTCGGCCACGGCCGGGCCGGCACCACCGCCCTGCGGCTGGCCGCCCTCGCCCCGGACGCCGTGCGGGCCGTCGTCACCGCCTGCCCCGACGGCGGACACCGCCTCGGCGGCGCCGTCCTCGCCGCCGGCCTGCACGCCCGCCTCACCGCCCTGCTCGCGGGCGCGGCCCGGCCGCCCGACCCTCGCTACGTCGGCGACGGCTGGCGGGCGATGTGGCTCGCGCGGCTGAACGCCCTGGAGCCGCCCGTCGAGGCCTGGCTCGCGCCGCGGGGGCCGGACGAACCGGCCCGCCTCACCGCCGCCGTCCCCACCCTCGCCGTCGCGGGCTGGGACGACCCGTCCTGCTCCCTGGTGCTGCGCCTGCTCGACGAGTCCGCCGCCCCGGTCCCCGTCCGGGCCCTGGTCGGCCCCTGGCCGCACGGGCTGCCCGACGACGCCCTCCCGGACACGCTGCGCTGGTGGGACCACTGGCTGAAGGACATCGACACCGGCATCCTCGCAGGCCCCGCCCTGCGCAGCTGGATCAGCACCCGCTGGGCCGGCGACGATCTCTGGCCCTCCCCCGACGTCCGCGACATCCACTACGGCCTCGACGGACCGCTGCGCGCCGCCGGCACGGCGTCCGACGACCGCTTCGTCCGGGTCCGGTCGCCCCAGCACACCGGCCTGAACGCCGGGGCGTACATCCCGCTCGGGCGTCCCGCCGACCGGCCGTCCGACCAGCGCGAGGAGGACGGGCGCTCGGTCTGCTTCGACTCCCAGCCGCTGCCGGAGCCGCTGGAACTCCTCGGTCTGCCGTCCCTGCGGCTGCGGCTGCGCCCGGGCGAGGCGAGGCCGGGCGGTGGCCTGATCGTCGCCCGGCTCTGCGACGTGACCCCGGACGGCACCTCCACCCTGCTCAGCCGGGGCGTCCTGGCGCTCCCCCCGTCCGCCGACGTGCCGGCCGGTGCTCCCGCGGACGCCACCGTGGAACTCTCCGCCACCGGCCACACCGTCCCGGCCGGCCACCGCCTCCGGCTCGCCCTCTCCTCCGCCTACTGGCCGTGGATCTGGCCCACCCCCGGGGCGACGGGCTTCGACCTCGACCCCTCCCGCAGCACCCTCACCCTCCCCGTCCGCCACCTCGCCGCCGACGCGGGCGCCGCCCCCCTCACCGTCGAGCGCCCCGCCCTCCCCGACCCGATCCACCTCCACGTCACCGAGCCGCTCACCGCCCGCCCCGAACGCCTCGCCCTCCACGACATCGGCCGCCACGAATGGCGCGTCGAACTCTCCCCCGCCACCGACGGCACCCGCACCCACCCCGACGGCCTGGTCCGCGACGAGCACAGCGTCACCGCCTACCGCGTCCTCACCGCCGCCCCCCTGAGCGCCCAGGCCCGCACCGACCACAGCGTCCGCCTGGAACGCCCCGACATCGGCTGGGACACCACCGTCCAGACCCGCACCGAACTCCGCTGCGACGCCACCCACTTCATCGTCCACTGCCATGTCAGCGCCTTCGAAGCCGGCGGCCTGCTCTTCACCCGCGACTGGCACCACCGCATCCCCCGCGAGGGCTGAAAGATCACGGAAGATCCCGGTCCGACGACTGCCGCAGCCATGCTGCTTGCCTTGCCGCTTACCACGCAGCACAGACTGCCGCACGACATGTGACCAAGGTGAGGATCCGCAAGAGCGTCCCGTTGACCGACGAGGACCAGGTCCACCTCCAGCAGCTGCGCACGCCGGGCACGCCCGAACACGAGGCACTCAGCCAAGTGACCGGGATGCTGCTGCCCGACGACGCCTCCGAGGCGGAGACCCCGCACGCCCTCCTCCTGACCGGGCGGGCTGCCGTCACCGAGCAGGTCATGATCGGCGGATATGCCGCCCTGGCAGCGGCCGAGGACAACGAGGACCGCGCCGACCGCCGAGCCGTGCGCACCCGCGCGGCCCACCGGGGGGACTGAGTCACTGTGGGTTCAGAGATCGCGTCCCCGTGCCAGGCCGGGTCTAGCCGGGTCTACATGGCCGACATCGGCACAGGCCGGAAGCCCTGGCTCGTCGTTTCCGACAACGCCCGCAACCGTGCGCTGTCGGACTGCCTCGCCGTTCGACTGACCGCGAGCGTCAAGCCCGACCTGCCCAGCATCGTCCGGCTCACGGCGGCCGACCCGCTGGTCGGCCACGTCCTGTGCGACGACACCGCGTTGCTCCACCGCAGCGACCTCGAAGAGGACCGAGGCGCCCTCTCGCCCTCGACGATGATGAAGGTGGCCGCCGGCCTCCGCGCCGCTCTCGCCCATGAGCGGGCCTCCTGATCCCTCACAGCGCGCCCCCACCAGGGCCGGCCCCGTCGGCCCCGGGCCGCTCCGGGCTGTGGCCCGGGGTGGCCGGGCGGGCTCCGTCTGAAGCTTTCGGTCCCCTCGCGGCAAAACCTTCACCGCGGCCATAAGCCGCACACCGTGGCCGTATTGCGCGAGGCCGCACGTGCACGATCGCAATGGGCCGCGGGCCGGTGGGCCGAGAGCGAATCCAACCCCTGCGGACTGTCGGACCGGTCACAATCGACGCGGCACCCCGGCCGGTCGGCAGCTGGCCGAAAAAGATCATTCACCCAGGCCGTACCGCCCGCCCGTGCTGGCCGAAAGCTTTCCCTTCCAGGCGCCGCACGGCCGTGATATCAATTGGGCCGCCAGTCCGACTGTGCAGAGGTCGATCCGCCGCCGGGCCGGGAATCGGATTCCGGGGCGTCGTCTCTCCAGCTTCCGCAGCGGACGGCCGCGCCGGCGTGCCTGGGCCAACTCGACGATGAAGCAGCTCGCCAGCATGCCCAGGGGCCTCTCCAGCGACTCCGACCTGATTGTCCTCCCCTACCTGGGGGAGATCGTGGAATTCGCCGACCGGCTTTCCGCCAATCCCGGAGACAAGAGGACAGAAGCCCTCCTGAGAGACCGGGTGAGCACACTTCGCGACTGTTTCGAAGGATACCGTGCGCAGGCGTCCGCAATGGTGGGGAGTCTCCAGGGCCAGGCCGGGATCTTCGCAGCCGATGCGGGCACACTGACGGGTATCGCGGACAAAGCCGTCAGGACCCAGGGGGCGGACCGGGCCAAGGTTACGTCCCTGAACAGCAATATCACCGCACTTGAGGGTGAAATTTCAGGCCAGGTGGCGCCCATCGTCGGCGGATCACTCGGCACGCTCGGCGGCATCCTCATGGGCGTGCTGGCAATCGCCCTCGCCCCGGCCACCGGCGGTATGAGCCTTTTCCTTCTGATACCCGCTGTTGCCGCGGTCGGGGGCTCAGTGACGATCGTCACGCTCGCCTCGATAAAGATCACCGAGCTCAAAGGCCAGATCGAGGCCCTGCGCGGGCAGATCAACGAGTTCAACGACGACATCGTCACCCTTCAGAAAGCGGCCCAGAACGCCAATCAGTTTGTGGCCGAACTCGGCTCGCTGACGAGCCAGCTCGACGTGGTGACCAAGCCTTGGCTGTCCGCACGCGAATACTTCACGCACGTGGAGAAAGATCTCGACGCGGCGAGAACATCACAGGACTGGGCCCAGCTCCACCGGGAATTCACCCAGACCAGGCAGGAATGGCAGACCTGGGTCCAGACCTTCAGGAGCATGGAGTTCGACGTGAAGGTGGCCCCTGACGCGCACCTCACTCTCGGAATGAGCGAGGCGCAGATCGGATCCGCGGTGTCCGCCTCCCGACAAATCAGCTCCATCGAATACCTGGAGCGGATGGGATCGTTCTAGCCCCGATCGTGCATGACGGCTCGCCGGCTTTGTTGGCGAGCCGCTCCTGCGACCCCGCGCCACCGCAGCTTTGCCCTCAGTGCATTTCGCGGGTTATACATGACCCCATGAGGACACTGGGCCTGATCGGTGGCATGAGCTGGGAGTCCACCGCCGAGTACTACCGGCGGCTGAACGAACTGACCCGCGAGCGCCTCGGCGGTCTGCACTCCGCCCAACTGGTGCTGTACTCGGTGGACTTCGCCGCCATCGAGCAGCTCCAGGCCGAGGGCCGCTGGACGGAGGCGGGCGAGATCCTCGCCGGGGCCGCCCGGTCCCTGGAGGCGGCCGGCGCCGAGCTGCTGCTGATCTGCACCAACACCATGCACCGGGTGGCCGACCAGGTGGCGGCGGCGGCGTCGGTCCCCCTGCTGCACCTGGCCGACGCGACCGCCGGCGCCGTCCGGTCGGCGGGGCTGCGCCGGATCGGCCTGCTGGGCACGGCGTTCACCATGGAGCAGGACTTCTACCGGGGCCGCCTCGAAGCGAACGGCCTCGACGTCGTCGTCCCCGACGCGGCCGGCCGCGCCCTGGTGCACCGGGTCATCTACGAGGAGCTGTGCCTCGGCATCGTCCGGGAGGAGTCCCGCGCGGCCTACCGCCGGGTGATCGAAGAACTGGTCGCCGCCGGCGCCGAGGGCGTGATCCTGGGGTGCACCGAGATCGAGCTGCTGATCGGTCCGCAGGACAGCCCCGTCCCGGTCTTCCCGACGGCCCGCCTCCACGCCGAGGCCGCCATCGACGCGGCCCTGGCGGACGAGGACTGACGCACCCCACCGGACCGTCCCGCTGCCCTTGATCCTCCGGAGGCAGTGCCGCGGCCGGGCCCCGATCGCCGGGTGGCGCCACCGCGGTCGCCCTGCTGGCCGGTTCGGCGCTGAGCCACGCACGTCCTCGTCGACCTGCGGACGACGGGTACGTCGATGCCGCCCGAGCAGGTGGGCGTGCTGCTGGACGGCCACGCGGCGCTGCGCCGATTCGCCGCGGGGGGCGTCTGCGGATGGAGGCGCGCTCGCACGAGCACACCCACGCCGCGGCCTCGGCCGTGGTGGAGGCTCTGGCCCAGTCCCACCTGCGGCTGCTGGACCCGGCGTAGGCGCCGTCGCCCGTTCCGGCTCAGTCCGTGTTCGTGTCCGTGGCCGTCTCCGTGTCCGGGCTCCGGGCGATGGTCAGCACCGGGATGCGACGCCCAGTGCTGGCCCTGAACTCGGCGAACCTGGACCGGCGGGCCTCCGCCAGCGCGTAGAGCCGGTCGTGCTCGGCGTCGTCCATGACCGGTGCGGCCGTCGCCCGGTAGGTCTCGTGGCCGGTCTCGACAATGAGTTCGGGCTGGGCGACCAGGTTGTGGTACCAGTCCGGGTGCCGGTCGGACCCTCCGTTGGAGGCGATGACGAAGAGCCGGTCGCCATCGGTGAAGCAGGCGAGCGGAGTGGTGTGCGACGCGCCGGTCCGCGCACCGGTGGTGGTGAGCAGGACCATGTCCAGCCCCGTGAAGCGGCCGCCGACCTTCCCCCCGTTGGCCCTGAACTCTTCGATGACAGCGGCGTTCTCGTACCTCATGGCGTGAGCGTCTCCCTGAGTCGGTACATGTCGAGGGAGCAGCAGAGTAGTACGCCGCCGGCAGCGGGGGCCGGGGGGAAGGAGCGTGTCGTCGGGCTACCGCCGGATGGAGGGACACCACGCCGCGGCTCCGGCCGCCCCGCCCCCTGCCGCTACTCCGCCGCCGTGGTCAGCGCCAGGGCCGCCTCCCGCACCTCGGGGTGGGGGTGGCGGCGGAGGACGCGGAGGAGGGTGCGCCACTCCGGCAGCCGGAGCGAGGACTTCAGCGCATGGCCGCGGACGGCACCATCGGGGTCCGCGAGCCGCGCCTCCAGGAAGGGGACGTTCCCTCCGATGGCCGCGGCGAAGGCGGCGAGCCTGCGTCCGTACAGTCCGCGGGTCTCCAACTCGCCGAGCAGCGGCCGGAGTCGGCCCATGTCACCGTCATTCCGGGCCAGGCCCTGCACCCACGTGGCGAGCGCGCGCATCCGGGCGGGGTGGGCGAGCGGGTCGAGGGCGGTGAAGAGGTGGTCGACGGCTTCACGGGGGTCTTGGGACTCGACGGGCCGGCAGTCAGCCGGGTCGGCGGGCTCACCGGCCGATGAGATCCGGACGACGGAGACCGGGAGCATTCCCCCTGCGAGCCGCTTCGGCCTTGTCCGGGTGCGGATGGCACGCCAGTCGATCCTCACCCGCCCCCCAAGGTGCCGGCCGGTGTGCCGCTACGTGTGCCGCTACGAACCGTGACCCGCCCGCCGCCGGGCCGTTAGGCAGGTCATGAACGTTCGACGTCTGACCAGTGTCCTCGGCGCCCTCGTCGCCTCCGCCCTGCTGTCGGCGGCCGTACCGGCGTCGTCCCACGCCGCCGCGGCCGGGCCGGTTTCGCCGGCCACCCCCGCCGTCGCCGGCACCGGGAAGGCCGTGGCGGCGCCCGGTGCGCGTGCACTGGCGGAGCACCGAAACCCCAAGACGATCAAGCCGGCCGCCTACAACCAGGCCCGGAGCATCCTGGCCAACGCCGGAAGCCAGACGGCGGCCAAGTCGCACCCCGTCCACGGGAAGGACGACGTGCCGGTCAGCTACGGGACCAGCCTGCTCGCCGCGGCGCGCGACGAGTTCCGGCAGACCGACCGGAACCTTCCCGCGAAGGACAAGAAGTCCGACATGTCGATCCCGCACTACAACGCGATCCACTCCGCGGCGAACACGATGGGCATCGACCGCTGGTGACCCGGGCGTGACCCACGTGAAGCGGTGCGTGGGGCCACGGCCCACGCACCGCTTCACCAAGTCTGCTTCACAGCCTGGGTGACGGTCGGTCATCTCCGCCGAGTCCACCGGCCTTCGGTTCTTCGCTCCCCACGAGATCGCCGAGCCACCCGTGCAGCACACCCAGCGGCTGCGGCTCCGGCACTTCCTGGAGCACAGGCCGGCCCCCTACCTCGGCCGAGCCGTACGGAACGACGAAAGGGCTCGCCCTGGCGGGGCCTTCACGCCGGGGCCGCGGCGACGCAGAACTCGTTGCCCTCCGGGTCGGCCATCACCAGGTGGTGTCCGTCGAACTTCTCCAGGACGCTCCCGCCCGCCTTCACCAGCCGTTCGGACTCCGCCGTGATCCGCGCCCACCGCTCGTCGGGAGTGCCGTGTCCGGGCACCCGGACGTCGAGGTGGAGCCGGTTCTTGGCCGCCTTGGGCTCGGGAACCTTGAGGATGGAGAGCCGGGGGCCGACACCGTCGGGGTCGCAGAGCCACGCGCCGTCGTCCTCGGAGTCGTCGTCCGGCAGATCGAACTGTGCGAGCCACTCCTCGCGCGTTGTGAAGGGAGCGGGCGGTGGCTCGTCGATGTAGCCGAGCGCCGTCTTCCAGAACGCGGCGAGGAGCTGCGCGTCCGCGCAGTCGAGTGTCAGATCGATCCGGGCTGCCATGGCCGCACCGTACTGCGCACCTCTGACAGCCGGGCCCATGGCCGGCAGCACGTGCGTCGCGAACCCCTGTCACCCCTCCGGCGTAGGCCGACGGTCCTGGGCGGGCACCCGTCGGCCGGTGGATGCGAGAGTGGCGCCAGAACGGGGAGGAGATGGGCAGGTATTCCGGATGGATCACAACGGCGCGACGCCGAACGGTCTCGACTTCCTCTGGCTCGAACTGACCAACCGCTGCAATCTGCAGTGCGTGCACTGCTACGCGGACTCGCATCCGAACAGCGGATACCGCGACCTCCTGTCCACAGAGCACTACGAGAGAGTCATCGAAGAGGCCTACCGGCTGGGCTGTCGAAAGATCCAGTTCATCGGCGGCGAGCCTCAGTTGAACTCCGACTTCGACCATCTCCTGAGGTTGGCCAAGAAGACCGGGTACGACTTCATCGAGGTCTTTTCCAACCTGACCCGCCTGACCGACGAAACGCTCGACTACGCCGCCGAGAACGACATCCTCTTCGCGACGTCCGTCTACTCCTGCGACCCCGCGGTCCATGACGCCGTGACCAAGGTGAGGACGAGCCACACGCGCACGATCGGCAACCTGAAGAAGCTCATCGGCCACGGCGTCGGAGCCCGGGCCTCGGTCATCGCCATCGATCAGGACGAGGACGATCTCAACCGCACCACGCGGTTCCTCGAGGGGCTGGGTGTCCGCTACGTCAAGGTCGGGCGCATCAGGGAGTTCGGGCGGGCGCAAGAGGTCATGTCGCGGGAATCGCGGCTCTCCGGCCTGTGCGGGCACTGCTGGAAGGGCAAGCTCTGTGTCACTCCCGACGGCACGGTGTACCCGTGCGTCATGGCCAGACAGTGGCCGGTCGGCAACGTCCTGCACGACACGCTGTCGCAGATCGTGAACGGCGAGCCGCTCTGCCGCATGCGGCAGAGCGTCTACGAGCAGGTGTGGCTCGGCCCGTCGCAGTGCTCACCGAACTGTCCGCAGAGCTGCGAGCCGGAGAACTGCCCGGAGGCCCCGTGCGAGCCCGAGATCTGCCCGATGAGCTGCGAGCCCAATGAGCCGTGCGTCCCGGAGGTGGCGCGGCCGCCGGAGGTGCGGTAGACCCCGCGCCGGAAGCCCGGGAAGCACCGCTGCGCCGGAAGTCGGACCGGCCGACTTCCGGCGCGGCCACCGAAGATCTCGACTCCATTCACGTGTGCCGAAGAACGATCGAGTCGGTTCCCGGTCAAGCGGCGATCACATGAGCGGCCGGGAGGTCCTGTCCGGTCGGGCCACCGGGCGGGCGGGGCCGTTTCCGCGGCGCGTCACGGAGCCACGATGCGGTCCACCGCGGCCGTGACGAGCTGTTCGCGCTCGGCCTCCGAGAAGACTCCGGGCAGGGTGAGCTGTTCGACGATCAGCCAGTTGAACGCCAGGTAGAGCAGCCGGACGGCGGTCGCGTCGCCGGGCAGGCCGGCGGCCACGTGGTAGGCCACGTTGGCTTCGAGGTCGGCGCGGACCCGTTCGGTCAGCACGGTGCGGAGACCGGGGCGCCGGGTGGCCTCCAGGCGCAGTTCGAGCAGCGCCAGGTAACCCGTGCGGAAGGCGCTGACCCGCTCGACCAGTTCGCGCATCAGCGTCGCGTACAGCTCCCGGTCCGACGCGCCCGTCCGCTGCCGGTCGATCGTCGCCTGGTCGGGCTGGAGACGTTCGTAGACCCGGGCGCCCGCCTGGGTGAGCAGGTCGTCGCGGTTGGAGAAGTAGTTGGACGCGGTGCCGGCCGGCACGGCGGCCTCGGTGTCGACCGCCCGGAAGGTCAGTCCGCGCGCGCCCTCCCTGGCCAGCACCTCGATCGCGGCGTCGACGAGGGCGGCCCGCCGCTGGTCGTTCCTGCGCGCCATTGACACCACTCCAGTCGTAGTACTACGTTCAAACCACTTCAGACAGAGTACTACCGATGAGGTTGCTGTTGCGAAAGCTCGTGTACTACGTCGCCGTCTCCATCGATGGCTACATCGCCGGCCCCGGCGGAGAGTTCGACTTCTACCCGCTCGGTGACGAGAAGCAGGCCGCCGCCTACACCGAGTGGACCATCGCCCGCCATCCCGAGACCGTCCCCACCTTCATGCGCGCCGCCCACGGCCTCGCCGACGCCCCGAACCGGCGCTTCGACACCGTGCTGATGGGGCTCGGCAGCTACCGCCCCGGCCTCCAGGCGGGCTTCACCAGCCCCTACGCCCACCTGCGCCAGTACGTCGTGTCGAGTACGCTCGCGCCCGACACCGACCCGGACGTCACCGTGGTCGCCGGCGATCCGCTCGCCCTGGTCCGCGGCCTCAAGCAGGAGGAGGGCCGGGACATCTGGCTCTGCGGCGGCGGCCTCCTCGCCGGCGCGCTGCTGCCCGAGATCGACGAACTGATCATCAAGAGCTACCCCGTGGTCGCCGGATCGGGGATCCCCGTATTCAACGGGGAGTTCAGCCCCACCCTCTTCGAGGTCATCGACCGCACCTCGTTCGACAACGACGTCACGATCACGCGGTTCGCCCGACGCTAGCGACAGGCGCAGCACCGGCCGGAGGAACCGCGCCGCCCCCGCGATCGCCCCCCCGGGAGGGGACAGCACACGCAGGCCGCCCGGAGCGAGCCCGGGCGGCCTGCGGCCAGTCACTCACCGCCTTGTGACGAACCGTCAGCTGGTGGTGATCGCGGTGTCGTCGATCACGAAGCTGGTCTGCAGCGAGACGTCCTCGGTGCCGGCGAACTTCAGGGTGACCGTCTGGCCCGCGTAGGCCGAGAGGTCGAAGGTGCGCAGCTGGTAGCCGGCCGTGGCGTCGACGTTGGAGTAGGTCTTGAGGGTGGTGCCGTTGACGGAGAGGGTCAGCTTGTCGTAGGCGGTGGTGCCGGTTTCGGCGGTGTCGATGT
>NZ_JBIUYD010000025.1:0-3307 GCF_044744345.1 Kitasatospora sp. NPDC087315
CGACGTTCCCGGTGTTGGTCACCAGGAAGGAGTAGGTGACGGTCTGGCCGGCGGCGGACACCGTCGTGGGCGTCACCGACTTGGCGATCGTCAGCATCGGCGTCCGCACCGCCGTGACCTCGGCGTTCGAGGGCGGGGAGGTGACGGGGGCGCCGCTGGGCGGAGTGCCGGTGGCGATGGCGGTGTTGGTGATGGCGCCGGCGTCGACGTCGGCCTGGGTGACGGTGTAGGTGGCGGTGCAGGTGGTGGAGGCGCCGGGGGCGAGGGTGGTCTGCGGGCAGGTGGCCGTCGGGGCGGTGCCGGTGCCGGAGAAGGCCGTTTCGGTGACCTCGACGCCGGTGAGGGCGACGTTCCCGGTGTTGGTCACCAGGAAGGAGTAGGTGACGGTCTGGCCGGCGGCGGACACCGTCGTGGGCGTCACCGACTTGGCGATCGTCAGCGCCGGAGCGGCCGGGGGCGTCGATGCGTTGAAGTTGTCGGAGCCCGTGACCTGGGCGCCCGAGGTGTCGGTGGCGGTGACCGTCGCGGTGTCGGTCTCCTGCGTGCCGGGCGGCATGCCCGGCACGGTCCCCGTGCAGTTGAACGTCGTGCCGGCCAGGAAGGGCCCGGCCCAGGTTGTGCCGGTGGCCGGACCGCCCAGGGCGGAGAAGTCACAGGTCAGGCCGGTCAGCGCCGGCCCGGAGCTGGTCGTGTCGGTCACCGTGACGTTGTTGAGGCTGGTCGAACCGATGTTGGTGATGGTGATCGTGACGGGAATCGGGGTGTTGGGGTCGACCGGCTTGCCGGGGGCGGTGTCGTAGTCGCCCGCCGTCGGGCCGTCCGCGGTCGAGAACTTGATGACCGAGATGCTGTTCCCGTTCCCGGTGTTGTTCCAGCTCGGGTTGTCGAGTGCGGTGCCGGTGCTCGTCGGGCTGCCGTTCCCCATGGTGATCACGACGGTGTTCGAGAACTGCTGGAGGGCGTTGTCGGTGACCGTCACCGGGATGAGGATGCCGACACTCGTGTTCGCCGGGACGGTGACGGTGACCGAGAGGCCGGCCGCCGTGCACGAGTTCAGGGTCGCGGTGCCGGTGTAGGTGACGTCACCGCCCAGCTGGTTGGTGGTGGTGTTGAGATTCTGCTGGCTGATCGTGGAGGCGGGGTTCGTCGAGTAGGGGAGCGTCAGCCCCGGGACGAAGGCGGCGCAGTTGAAGGCCTGGCCCGCCTGGGCCGTGTCCGTGATGAGCGCGGTGGTGGCCGTGGTGCTCGCCGGGGTGTGAATCACCCAGACGATGTTGGTGGCCGGGAAGGCCGTGCCGTTGTAGATGATCCCGTACTTCTGTGGCTGGGTGGGGTCCCGGGGCGGATTGGGGATGATGGTGACGGGGGTGGTGAAGCTCACCCCGGCGTTCGTCGTGTAGACCAGGTTCTGCGAGCCGGTCTCACCGGTCGACAACTGCGCGCTGGCCGTGGTCGTCCCGCAGACGTCCGTGTGCGTCTCCACGTACGAACCCATGGTGTACGTGATGACGGCGGGGTTGCCGGAGATCGTCGCGGTACCGATGACCGCGCCGGTGCTGTCCAGTACGTTCTGCGTACCGGAGGGGAAGTTCACCAGCTCCGGCGGCATGGCGATCGAGAACGTGTCACCCGCGTGGCTGCCGTTCGGAACACACCAGGTGATCTGGCTGGTGACCGGCGTCCCGTTCTGGAGCGGAGCCGAGGGCGAACCGGGCCAGGTGGTGGTGACGCCGGTGATCGCGTTGATCGATGCGCTGAACGCAGGCGTCTGCCCGCCGTAGATCAGCATGGCCGCGACCGCGGTCAGTACGACGACGGCCCGTCTGTATACGGGCCGCATCATCGCCAGCAAGGGCATCGCTTCTCCTAGGGATATCCAGCAATGTCCGTCCCCGGCTGTTCGACCGTCAGTGGCGCGGTCGAGCGGCGGAACGGGGCGGAGGTTGTCACTGTCCGATTTCGCCGACCCGAATTGCTCGGATGGCCTGTGCGCGCGTCTCGGCGCGCCGGCGGCGCCGGTCAGGCTATGGAGAATCTCGTGATCATTTGTGCATCCTCAGGCCGGTACACCCAGGGCGGTGCTTTCGGGATCCGGACTTGACCGCGGCTCCCTCCGGGGGAACTGGCGGTCGATTCGGATCGCACGAGCGCAGCGAACGCGACTATTCGCATGAATTGGCTGATCTGCGGTTTTAACGCGCAGATATGCCAGACCTTGAACAGTGCACGCACGATTGTACTGAGGAGAGCATGATCGCTCGTCAATTCCCCATACCCGGCGTGCCGCCCATGCGCAAGTCGGGGCCGCCATCCATTCCACGAAAACCGAAAACCGGCCCCGGCCACAGGGAAGCGCCGGAGCCGGGCCCGGGGCGAACCGGCCGCCGGGGGCCCGGCACGACGACGGCGGCCCGGAGACTGTTCGTCTCCGGGCCGCCGGTAGGGCCGTTCAGTGGATCACTCGGTCTACTCCGTTCCCTCCTCGGCGGCGGCCCGCAGGCGGCGCCGCCTCCTGGTGCTGACGATCAGGAGCGGCCCACCCACACCGAGCAGCACCGCGCCCACGGTCACGGCCAGCGGGATGCTCCCGGCGCCGGTCGGGGGCAGGTGCTCCGGCGGGACCGGGTGCTTGGTCGGGCGGGGCGAGGGGACGTGCGCGGTGACCGTCACCGTCGCCGACGAGGGGCTCGACGTGACCGTCTGCCGCCCGGGAGTGAGGCCGGTGGCAACGGCGGTGTTGGTGATGCACCCTTCCCTGATGTCCGCCTTGGTGACGGTGTAGCTCGACGTGCAGGTCATCGACGCGCCGGCCGCCAGCGTGGTGGAGGGGCAGGAGATCGCCGGGGGAGCACCGCTTCCGGAGAACGCCGTGTCCGTGACCGCGACATTGGTGAGGTTCTCATTGCCCGTGTTCGTCACGACGAACGAGTAGTCGATGGTCTGGCCGGCCCAGCTCACGGTCGTCGGCGTGGCCGTCTTCACCACGGTGAGACCCGCGCTCGGCGAGGTCGGCGAGGTGGTCACGGTGGTGGTGGAGGGTGGGCTGGTCACCGGGCTGCCGTTGGGCGGGGTGGCGGTGGCGGTGGCGGTGTTGGTGATCGAGCCGGAGTCGATGTCGGCCTGGGTGACGGTGTAGGTCGCGGTGCAGGTCATCGACGCGTTGGGTGCCAGGGTGGTGGCCGGGCAGGAGACCGACGGGGGAGTCCCCGTCCCGGAGAACGCGGTGTCGGTGACGCTCACGTTGGTGAGGTCGACGTCGCCGGTGTTGGTGACCACGAAGCTGTAGTTGATGGTCTGGCCGGCGGCG
>NZ_JBIUYD010000025.1:3404-146217 GCF_044744345.1 Kitasatospora sp. NPDC087315
TCGACGTCGCCGGTGTTGGTGACCACGAAGCTGTAGTTGATGGTCTGGCCGGCGGCGGTGACGGTCGACGGCGTGGCCGACTTGGTCACGGTCAGGGTGGAGGTCTGGGCCAGGGGAACCGTCGCGGTGGAGGGCGGGCTGGTGACCGGGCTGCCGGTGGGTGGGGTGCCGGTTGCGGTGGCGGTGTTGGTGACGGAGCCCGCGTCCACGTCGGCCTGGGTGACGGTGTAGGTCGCGGTGCAGGTCATCGAGGCGCCGACGGCGAGGGTGGTGGAGGGGCAGGAGATCGAGGGTGGGGTGCCGGTGCCGGAGAACGCCGTCTCGGTGACGGTGACGTTGGTGAGGTCGACGTTGCCGGTGTTGGTGACCACGAAGGAGTAGTCGATGGTGTCGCCGGCTGCGCGGTTCGTCTTCAGCGCCGGGCGGGAGTTGCCGCCGCTGCTGCCGCCTCCGTTGTTGCCGCCGCCGTTGTTGCCGCCTCCGTTGTTGCCACCGCCGTTGTTTCCGCCGCCGCCTCCGCCGTTCACGCTGCCGGTCTTGGTCAGGGTGAGTGCGGGGTTCTGGGTGGCGGTCACGGTGGCGCTGGAGGGCGGGCTGGTGACGGGGGTGCCGCTGGGGGGTGTGCCGGTGGCGGTGGCGGTGTTGGTGATCGAGCCGGAGTCGATGTCGGCCTGGGTGACGGTGTAGGTCGCGGTGCAGGTGACCGAGGCGTTGGGTGCCAGGGTGGTGGAGGGGCAGGAGATCGACGGCGGGGTGTTGGTGCCGGAGAACGCGGTGTCGGTGACGCTCACGTTGGTGAGGTCGACGTCGCCGGTGTTGGTGACCACGAAGCTGTAGTTGATGGTCTGGCCGGCGGCGGTGACGGTCGACGGCGTGGCCGACTTGGTCACGGTCAGGGCGGGGGTTTGGGTGAGGGGAACCGTCGCGGTGGAGGGCGGGGAGGTGACCGGGCTGCCGGTGGGCGGGGTGCCGGTTGCGGTGGCGGTGTTGGTGACGGAGCCCGCGTCCACGTCCGCCTGGGTGACGGTGTAGGTCGCGGTGCAGGTCATCGAGGCGCCGACCGCGAGGGTGGTGGCCGGGCAGGAGACCGAGGGTGGGGTGCCGGTGCCGGAGAATGCCGTCTCGGTGACGTTCACGTTGGTGAGGTCGACGTCGCCGGTGTTGGTGACGACGAACGAGTAGTCGATGGTGTCACCGGCTGCGCGGTTCGTCTTCAGCGCCGGGCGGGAGTTGCCGCCGCTGCTGCCTCCGCCGTCGCTCACGCTGCCGGTCTTGGTCAGGGTGAGGGCGGGGGTTTGGGTGAGGGGGACGGTGGCGGTGGAGGGCGGGGAGGTGACGGGGCTGCCGGTGGGTGGGGTGCCGGTTGCGGTGGCGGTGTTGGTGACGGAGCCAGCGTCCACGTCCGCCTGGGTGACGGTGTACGTCGCGGTGCAGGTCATCGAGGCGCCGACCGCGAGGGTGGTGGAGGGGCAGGAGACCGAGGGGGGAGTACCCGTCCCGGAGAACGCCGTCTCGGTGACGCTCACGTTCGTCAGGTCGACGTCGCCGGTGTTGGTGACGACGAACGAGTAGTCGATGGTGTCACCGGCTGCGCGGTTCGTCTTCAGCGCCGGGCGGGAGTTGCCGCCGCTGCTGCCTCCGCCGTCGCTCACGCTGCCGGTCTTGGTCAGGGTGAGGGCGGGGGTTTGGGTGAGGGGGACGGTGGCGGTGGAGGGTGGGCTGGTGACCGGGCTGCCGGTGGGTGGGGTGCCGGTTGCGGTGGCGGTGTTGGTGACGGAGCCCGCGTCGACATCCGCCTGGGTGACGGTGTAGGTCGCGGTGCAGGTCATGGACGCGCCGACGGCGAGGGTGGTGGAGGGGCAGGAGATCGACGGCGGGGTGCCGGTGCCGGAGAACGCCGTCT
Organism: Kitasatospora sp. NPDC087315; assembly: GCF_044744345.1. Classification (NCBI taxonomy): domain Bacteria; kingdom Bacillati; phylum Actinomycetota; class Actinomycetes; order Kitasatosporales; family Streptomycetaceae; genus Kitasatospora; species Kitasatospora sp. NPDC087315. The sequence continues at coordinate 5,308 of NZ_JBIUYD010000025.1, forward strand.
CGGTGACGTTCACGTTGGTCAGGTCCACGTTGCCGGTGTTGGTGACTACGAAGGAGTAGTCGATGGTGTCGCCGGCTGCGCGGTTCGTCTTCAGCGCCGGGCGGGAGTTGCCGCCGCTGCTGCCGCCTCCGTTGTTGCCGCCTCCGTTGTTGCCACCGCCGTTGTTTCCGCCGCCGCCTCCGCCGTTCACGCTGCCGGTCTTGGTCAGGGTGAGTGCGGGGCTCTGCGTGGTGACCACGGTCGCGGTGGAGGGTGGCGAGGTGACCGGTGGGCCGGTGGGTGGGGTGCCGGTGGCGGTGGCGGTGTTGTTGATGGCGCCGGAGTCGATGTCGGCCTGGGTGACGGTGTAGCCGGCGGTGCAGGTCATCGACGCCCCCACCGCGAGCGAGGTGGAGGGGCAGGAGATCGACGGCGGGGTGCCGGTGCCGGAGAACGCCGTGTCGGTGACGCCCACGTTCGTCAGGTCGACGTTGCCGGTGTTGGTGACGACGAACGAGTAGTCGATGGTCTGGCCGGCGGCGCTGACGTTCGACGGCGTGGCCGACTTCACCACGGAGAGGGCGGCGCTCTGCGCGGCGGGCACGGTGACGGTGGACGGCGGAGAGGTGGCCGGGAGGCCGGCGCTCGGCTGCCCGGTCGCGGTGGCGGTGTTGGTGATGCTGCCGGCGTCGACGTCCGCCTGGGTCGTGGTGTACGACGCCGTGCAGGTCATCGAGGCGCCGGGTGCCAGGCTGGTGGACGGACAGGAGATCGATGGGGGAGTACCCGTTCCGGAGAACGCCGTCTCCGTGACCGCGACACTGAACAGGGGATCGGTGCCGTTGTTCGTCACCAGGAACGAGTAGTCGATCGTCTGGCCGGCCGCGCTGAAGGACGACTGCGCGGACGTCTTCACCAGTGCCAGGGACGGCGCACGGACCGCGGCCGGCACGGTCGTCGGGAAGACGACGACGAGTGCCGCCGCCATGGCCACGGTCGTCACCAGCGCCGCGAGGCCCCGGAATGTGGTGGTCGTGGTTCTGACCAGGCCCGCCAGACGCTCGGCCACGGCGGTGACGCCGTTCGCCGAGGCTCTTGACGACCCTCGCACCTTGCCGACTCTCATCGAGGTTCTCCTCAACTCGTCATGAACGCGGGGGCGGCCGGCAAGGGCAGCGCAACCCGCGTGGATTTCTATGAAGGCCGCCTTCGCGCCGACCGTTGGCGGCCCCCAGGAGTGCTCTGGGCCGGGTGCCTTCCCGTAGCGCGCGAAACGCCGATCTCAAGCCGCATCCACCCCGGCCGTACCAGTCGGCTGTCAGGGCGGAAAGAAGCACAGCGCATTAGCTATGGGCTTCTCGGCCTGCTGTGCTATCGCACCGGTGGGGTCGGGCCACCTATTCGGGCGCAGAAATTCATATCAACGGCGCTGGGGTGGGGCTGCTTGCCGTGCTTGCCGTGCTTGCCGCACCGGACCGGTCGGAGGGTTTGCCGAATGGCGGTACCGGGCCCACCCCGTCGGCCGACTGACGCTTCGTCGGCCCGGGGCCGGCCGGATGCCGGAGGCGTCCGAACGTGCGGCAGGGCCCCGCCGGCATTCGGCGGGGCCCTGTGGGGGTGGTGCTCGGCGGTGCGGCCCGGAGCAGGTGCGACTCCGGATCGCGCCGTCCGTGGCGGATCAGCCGGGAATCTGTCCGAGTTGGGAGAGCATGGTCATGGTGTCCCAGTGGTAGACGGCCTCTGACATGAGGCCGTCGGAGTCCAGCCTGGCGATGACCGCGACCGGTACCGAGAATGTCCGGCCGACGCTGTCGGCAGGCCACAGGCCGGCGATTTCCTTGACGACGGTGGCGGTCATGGTGAACACGAACGCGCCCCGGTCCCCGGCGGTGAAGGCGTCGTCAAGTCTGGCCTTGAGATCGGCGTTGGTGAGCCAGGACGTGTACAGCCGGTGGACCTGGTCGCGGCCGTGGAGGTTGCAGTTGATCCCGGGCTCCGCGTAGTGCACGTCTTCGCTGTAGCAGTTGGCCGCGCCATCGATGTCCTTGTCGTTGACGGCGTCCATCAGCCGTCCGAAGATGTCGGTGCCGGTCATCGGGGCTCCTCCTGGGAGGGGGCGGGGGTCAGATCCACTGGGCGGTGAGGTCCGCGGCGTCGGCCGCGTGGGCGACCATGATCGAGTAGTGGTCGGCCGCCACGTCGGCGCTCTTCAGGCTGTCGGGCCAGCGGTTGTTCAGCCGGACGCCGTCGGTGTACGGGAGGGGCTCGGTGGCCCGGATGGAGAAGACGGGGGTGGTGACCGCGGGGAGCGGTTGGCCCCGGAGCATGCTGTAGTGCCAGCCGAAGGCCGTGAGTGCCGGGGTCTCCAGCGAGACGACGTCCGGCCAGGAGGCCAGCAGGGACTTCGTCCCGCCGTTGAAGACCTCGTCGGAGAGGTCCTCGGGGACGGGGGTGTCGATCAGCACGATCGCCTCCGGCCCGGCGCCGCGGGATTCGAGCTCGGCGGCCACCAGCAGGGAGGCCCAGCCGCCGGAGCAGTACCCGACGAGCACGAACGGGGCGCCGTCGGCGCAGCGCTCCACCGCGGGGGCCATGGCCTTGCCCAGGGCGGCGGGCGACTCGGGTACCGGGTCCGGCCCCGCGTAGCCGGGGTAGCGGAGCGCGTAGAGGTCGTGCGTGCCGAGGAAGCGTTTGGCGAAGCGCCCGTAGGTGAAGTTGCCGAGGAACGGGCCCAGCGAGTCCAGGCAGATGATCTTCTTGCTCTCGGTGCCGCGGGAGAGGCGGGCCGGGGGTGGCGGAGGTCCCGCGTCGTCGGCGCCGGTGTACCGGGGGCGCAGCCGGGCGGCGGCGGCCAGGAAGTCGAGCGCCTCGACCGCTCGGCCCGCGTCGACGGTCTGCCGGAAGAGCTCGCCGATGCCGTCGGCCTGCGGTGGCGGGGCGGCCGGCTCGGGCTGCTCGCGCCGGGCGAGGGCCGCGCAGAGGAAGGCGGCGAGGTCGGCCGGGGTGGGGTTCTCGCTGACCACGCCGAGTTCGAGGGTGAGCCCGGTGGTCTGTTCGAGGCTGTTGACCAGCCGGACCGTCATCAGGGAGTCGAAGCCGAGTTCCGGGAAGAGCTGGTGGCTGTCGATCTGGTCGACCGGGAGGTCGGAGATGGCGGAGGCGTGTGTCTTCACCAGGGAGATCATCAGGTCCAGTTGCATGGGCGCGGACGTGGCGGCGGATTCCTGGTTCATGGTCTGCCTTCTATGCGGTCGGGGGCGGTGGCACGGTTGCGTTCAGGTGGCGGGGGGCTCCGGGGGTCAGCCAGTAGGCGTGGTGCTGGAACGGGTAGGTGGGGAGGTCCGCCGGGAGGACGGAGCCGCCGGGGAGCGCCGGGGTCCAGTCGACCGGGGCACCGGCCGCCCAGAGGGTGGCCAGGGCCAGCAGGAACTCGGCGGGTTCGTCGCTGTCGCGGCGCAGCGTGCCGGTGACGGTGACCGGATCGCCGCGCCCCGTCGTGGAGTGGGCGGCGCGGTAGGCGTGGTAGGTCTCGGTGACGGCCGGGACGAGGATGGGCTGGGGGCCGAGGTCGACGAAGTAGCGGTAGCCCGCGGTCAGCAGGGCGCGGATGCTCTCGTCGAACCGGACCGGTTCGCGCATGTTGGCGTACCAGTAGGCGGCGTCCAGGAGTTGGTGGTCGATCGGCTCGGCGGTGATGGTCGAGTGCAGGGGGACGGTGCCCTTGCGGGGGTGCAGGCCGGCCGCGGAGGCCAGCAGTTCGGGCCGGACGGCCTCGATGGCCGAGGTGTGCGCGGCGACGGTGACGAGGAGGCGCTGGGCGCCGATCCGTTCGGTCCGGCAGCGGTCGAGGAGTTGCTCCAGGTCGTCGTCGGGGCCCGCGACGACCACCGAGGCGGGGCTGTTGACCGCGGCGACGGACAGCGCGGAGCGCCACGACGCGAGCAGGGCCTCGGTCCGGTCGAGGGACAGCGGGAGCGTCACCATGCCGCCGGTGCCCGCGATCCGGCCGAGCGCCCGGCTGCGCAGGGCGACCAGCGCGGCCGCGTCGTCGAGGGTGAGGGCGCCGGCGGTGTACGCGGCGGCGATCTCGCCCTGGGAGTGCCCGATCACGAGGTCCGGCTCGACGCCGTGGCCGCGCCAGAGTGCCGCCAGCGCGACCATGGTGGCGAACAGCAGTGGCTGGACGATGTCGGGTTGCGCGAGGTCCACCGTGGGCGGGTCGGTGCCGAACAGGTCGCTCAGGTTCCACCCGATGTGCGGGCGCAGGGCCCGGTCGCAGGCCTCGAACTGCTCCCGGAACGCGGCCGAGCTGTGGAACAACTGCCGCCCCCCGGTGGAGGACTGGGCGCCCTGGCCGGGGAAGACGAAGACCGTGCCGCCGGGTTTGCGGCCGGCCGTGCCGATCACCAGGCGCCGGTGCGGGTGGCCCTCGGCGAGTGCGCGCAGGGCGCCGAGGAGCTGGGTGCGGTCCGCGGCGACGACGGTCGCCCGGTGCCGCAGCAGGGCGCGGGTGGTGGCGAGGTCGGTGGCGGCGTCCGCGGGCCGCAGCCCCGGGTGGGCCTCGGCGTAGTCGGCCAGGCGTGCGCCCTGGGCGTGCAGGGCGGCGGTGTTCCTGGCGGAGATCAGCCAGGGTACGGGGCCGTCGTGGTCGTGCGTCCGGGCGGCCGGGGCCCCGGCGGGCGGGGTCTCGACCGGGGGAGCCTCTTCGACGATGAGGTGGGCGTTGGTGCCGCTGATGCCGAAGGAGGACACCGCCGCCCGCGCGGGGTGGCCGCTGTCGGGCCAGGGCCTGGCGGCGGTGACGAGTTCCACGGCGCCGGCGGACCAGTCGATGTAGGCGCTCGGCCGGTCGGCGTGCAGGGTGCGGGGGACGGTCCGCCGCTGGATGGCCAGGACCATCTTGATGACGGAGGCGACCCCGGCGGCGGCCTGGGCGTGGCCGATGTTGGACTTGAGCGAGCCGAGCAGCAGCGGGCGGTCGGGCGGGCGGCCCTGCCCGTAGGTGGCGAGGACGGCCTGTGCCTCGATCGGGTCGCCCAGCTTGGTTCCCGTCCCGTGCGCCTCCAGGACGTCGACCTCTGCGGGGGTCAGCCCGGCGTCCGCCAACGCCCGCCGGATGACCCGCTGTTGGGCCGGTCCGTTGGGGGCGGTGAGGCCGTTGCTGGCGCCGTCCTGGTTGAGGGCGGAGCCCCGGAGCAGGGCGAGCACGGGGTGGCCGTGGCGCCGGGCGTCGGAGAGCCGCTCCAGGACCAGCAGGCCCGCGCCCTCGGCCATGCCCATGCCGTCGGCGGCGTCGGAGAACGCCTTGCAGCGGCCGTCGGCGGCCAGGCCGCGCTGGCGGGAGAAGCCGATGAAGGGGCGCGGGGTGGCCATCACGGTGACGCCGCCGGCGAGGGCGAGGGAGCACTCGCCCTCGCACAGGGCCTGGCGGGCGAGGTGGATGGCGACCAGCGAGGAGGAGCAGGCGGTGTCGACGGAGAGGGTGGGGCCCTCCAGCCCGAGCAGGTAGGCGATCCGGCCGGAGACGACGCTGACGGCGCTTCCGGTGACGAGGTGTCCTTCGACGCGGCTGTCGCTCCAGGAGCCCTCCCCGTAGTCCTGCCAGGACACCCCGGCGTAGACGCCGGTGTTGCTGCCGCGCAGTGAGGCCGGGTCGATGCGGGCGTGTTCGAGGGACTCCCAGGCCACTTCGAGCAGGATGCGCTGCTGTGGGTCCATGGCGAGGGCCTCGCGCGGGGTGATGCCGAAGAAGCTTCCGTCGAAGTCCTGCGGGCGGGAGAGGAAGCCGCCGTGCCCGGTGGAGGAGGTGCCGGAGTGGTCCGGGTCGGGGGAGAACAGCGTGTCGAGAGGCCAGCCCCGGTTGTCGGGGAACGGGGTGACGGCGTCGCGGCCGTCGACGACCAGCTGCCAGAGGTCGGCCGGTGAGGCGACCCCGCCGGGGAGTCGACAGCCGAAACCGATGACGGCCACCGGGTCGTCGCGGCCCGCCTCGGCGGCGCTCAGACGCTCGCGGAGCCGTTCGATCTCGGCGACGGCGCGTTTGAGGTAGGTGCGGATTTCCTCCTGCTCCGCCATGGTTCGGTCCTTTCCGGTCGCCGGGTGTCGGTGGGCGGCTGCTGGTGCGGTCAGCCGCCGTCGTGGGGGTCGCTCCGGGCGGTGGGCCGCCCGTCCGGTGCCGCCCCGGCCACGGTCAGCACGGGGGCGTCGGTGTGGCGGGCGGTGTCGTAGAGGGAGGTGAGGACGGTGGGCCGGGCCCCTTCGGGCGGCAGCACGACCAGGGTGGCGGCCAGGCCCAGCGAATGGCGGTGCCGGACCAGGGACTCCAGCCCGGGGTGGCCGCGGGTGGGGTCGCCCGGGTCGTGGCCCCGGCTGTCGGACCGCGCGGTGGCGATCAGCAGGAAGGTGTCCAGCGGAAGCTCCCCGGTCAGCCGGTGCAGCAGCTCGGCGGCCGCGTCGGACCCGTCGGACCCGTCTGGCTCATCGGGCTTGGCAGGCTTGTCGGCGGCCGGGGCCGGGTGGGCGTCGGCGGCGGTGTGGACGACGGCGGTCAGCGGAGCCTCGGCCGGCACGGCCTCGACGGCCCGCCGCAGCGCTTCGGGGTCGGCGGGGTCGGCGTCCACCGGGTGGAGCTCGACGGGCAGGCCCTCCAGCTGGGACCGGAGCCGCGCGAGGGCGCGGCCGTCCCCGTCCGGCGGCCCGACCAGCCAGAGGTGCCGGGCGCCCTGTCCGGCGGCGATGTGCCGGGCCAGCGGTGCGGTGCGGGCGAGCGGACCGGCGAGCAGGACGCTGCCCTGCCCGCCGTCGGGCGGCGGAATGCGCAGGACGAGCTTGCCGGTGTGCCGGGCCCGGCTCATGTGGTGGAACGCGGCCGCGGCGTCCTGGACGTCGAAGACGTGGACGGTGGGCGGGTGGAGCACCCGGGTGGCGAAGAGCCGTTGGAGGTCGCGCAGGATCCCGGCCAGCCGCTGCGGGCCGGCCGCCTCCCTGAGGTCGAAGGCGAGGTAGGCGACGCCCGGGTGGTCCCGGGCGATGTCGGCCGGGTCGCGCGGGTCGGTCTTGCCCATCTCCACGAACCGGCCGCCCGGGCCGAGCAGGCGCAGGGAGGCGTCGGTGGCCTCGTGGGCCAGGGCGTTGAGGACGACGTCGACGCCCTGCCCGGAGGTGGCGTCCCGGAACTCCCGCTCGAAGTCCGTGGTGCGGGAGGACGCGATGTGGTCGTCGTCCAGGCCCAGCCGCCGCAGCTCCGGCTGCTTGGGCGGGCTCGCCGTGGCGAACACCTCGGCGCCCGCGTGCCGGGCGAGCTGGACGGCGGCGCTGCCGACCCCGCCGGTGGCGCAGTGGACGAGGACGCGTTCGCCGGCCGTCAGCCGGCCGAGGTCGAACAGCCCGTAGGAGGCGGTGGCGAAGGCCGCCGGGACGGCGGCGGCCCGGGCGGCCGGCCAGCCCGGGGGAACGGGGACCAGCAGGTGTTCGTCGGTCACGGCGACGGGGCCGAAGGCGCCGGTCAGCAGGCCCGTCACGTGGTCCCCGGGCTTCAGGACGGTGGCGTCCGGGCCGGTGTCGAGCACGGTGCCGGTGCCCTCGGCGCCCAGCGGTCCCGGGTCGCCGGGGTAGAGCCCGAGGGTGTCCAGGACGTCCCGGAAGTTGACCCCGGCGGCCTGTACGGCCAGCCGGACCTGGCTGCCCACCAGCGGTTCGGCGACCTCGTCGCAGAGGTCCAGGGCGAGGTTCTCCAGCGTCCCCTTGCCGATCAGGGTGAGCCGCCAGGGCGGTGGGCCCGGCAGGGCGAGCCGGACGTGGCCGGCGGGCAGGGGCAGCAGCGCGGCCGGGGCGCTCTCCGGTGCGAGGACGGTGCCCGTCCTGATCGCCAGCTGGGAGCGGGTGGAGCCGAGGGCCGCGGCGACGGCCGTGAGGGAGGCCGGGTCCGCGTCAAGGTCGATCAGGGTGAACCGGCCGGGCCGTTCGGCGGCCGCGGCCAGCACCAGCCGCCGCAGCGCCTCCTGTTCCGGATCCGTCGCCGGGTCGGTGTCACGGGCGGACACCGCGCCCCGGGTGAGCAGGGCCAGCCGGGCGCCCGGCCGGTCCGGTGCGGCGAGCGCGGCCCGGACCAGGGCGAGGGCCTGCTCGGGCGCCTCGTCGGCCGGCACCGCCAGGACGGCCGGTGCGGCCGGTCCGGCGGGTGCGCCGGAGGCCGACAGGGGGATGCCCGGGTGGGCCGCGCGCAGTTCCTCGGTCAGGGCCGAGGGCGCGGCCGTCGGGGTGAGAACGGACCAGCCGGGTGGCGGTCCGGTGACCGGGACGGGTTCCCAGCGGACCTGGAGCAGCGGCGGCCCGGACAGCACGGGGTCTGCCGTGCCGACGGCGCCGGCGGTGGTGCCGAAGGGGCGGGCGCGGGGCGTGGTGGTGGTCATTCCTGGATCCCATCGATGGCGGCGAACAGCTCGGCGTCCTCGGCGGTGTCGGCCCAGTGGGCCGCCGGTTCGGGCTCCGGTTCGGGGGCGGGCGGCTCCGGCTCGGCGGCGTCGGGCAGCAGGTCCGCCAGGAGACGGGCGGCGAGCGCCGCGGGTGTCGGATGGTCGAAGACGGCGGTGACCGGCAGGGTCGCCCCGGTGGCCCGGTTGATCCGGTTGCGCAGCTCGACGGCGGTGAGCGAGTCGAAGCCGAGGTCGGCGAAGGCGGCGTCGGGGTCGATGTCGTCCACCGAGGAGTGGCCGAGCACCTGGACGACCTCGCCGCGTACCAGGTCGGTGAGGATCGTCCGGGCCTCCTGCGGCCCGGCCTCGGCGAGCCGGCCGGGGAGCTGCCGCTCGTCGGCCTCGGTGACCGCCGCGGACCGCTCGGACTGCTGCCTGGGCCGGATCAGGTCGCGCAGCAGCGGCGATGTGTCGTTGCCGTGCAGGGCGGCCCCGCTCAGCCGCAGCGGCAGCAGGACGGCCTCGTCGAGGCGCTGGGCCTCGTCGAGCAGCGCGAGGTTGTGTGCGGCGGGCAGTTCGGCGATGCCCAGGTGCTCCAGGCGGCGCAGCGCGGTGGCGTCCAGGTGGCCGGTCATGGCGCTGCGTTCGGCCCACAGGCCCCAGGGCAGCGAGAGCGCGGGGAGGTGCCGGGCACGCCGGTACTCGGCGAAGGCGTCGAGGAAGCAGTTGGCCGCCGCGTAGTGGGCCTGCCCCGGTGTCCCGAAGGTGCCGGCGGCGCCCGAGAAGAGGAGGAAGACGGCCGGGTTCCGGGCCAGCGTGGCCAGATGGAGGTTGAGCGCGCCGTCGGCCTTGGGCCGCAGCACCGCGTCGACCTGACGGTCCGTCAAGGTGGTGACGGTGCTGTCGTCCAGGGTGCCGGCGGCATGGACGACGGCGCTGAGCGGCCGGTCGCCGAGGTGGGTGGCGAGGACGGCGTCCAGGGCGGCGCGGTCGGCGGTGTCGCAGGCGGCGACGGTGCACTGCGCGCCGAGCGCGGCGAGCTCGTCCCGGAGGGTGTCGGCGCCGGGGGCGGCCGCACCGCCCCGGCTGAGCAGCAGCAGGTGCCGGACGCCGTGCTCGGTGACGAGGTGGCGGGCGAGCAGCCGGCCGATGGTACCGGTGCCGCCGGAGATCAGGACGGTGCCGTCCGGGTCGTAGGGGAGTGGCGCGGGCGGCGGGGTGGCGGCCCGGGTGAGCCTGGGCGCGTACAGCAGGCCTTCGCGCAGGGCGAGTTGGGGTTCGGTGCCGAGCGGGAGCGCGGCCAGGGCCGGTGCGTCGGGTTGTTCGGGGCCGGGGTCGGCGATGTCGAGGAGGGTGAACTGGCCCGGGTTCTCGCTCTGTGCGGAGCGGACCAGCCCCCAGAGCGCGGCGCCGACCGGGTCGGGGGTCTCGCCGGGAAGCGCCGCGACGGCCCGGTGGGTGAGCAGGACCAGCCGGGTGGTGGCCAGTTTCTCCTGGGCGAGCCAGCTCTGCAGCAGGGCCAGGGTGCGCTGGACGGCGGCGTGCACGGCCGGGGCGAGGTCGTCCGGGCCGGGGGCCGGGTCCTCGGCCGGGGTCAGGGTGTGCAGCACGAGGTCGGGGGCGGGCCGGTCGGGGCCGAGGCTCTCGGCGAGCGCGGCCGGGTCGGCGTACAGCGGCCACGGCCGGTCGCCGTTCGGCGGCTGGGCGGGACCGGTGCCGAGGCCGGCCGGGCGGAGCGGCCGGGCGGGTGCGGGGCCGGTGGCGACGGGCTTCCAGGAGAGGCGGTAGAGGCCCTCGCCGCCGAGCAGGTGACGCGGCGCCTGGGTGCCGGCCGACCGCATGGTGAGGGTCTCGATCCGGGCCACCGGGCGGCCGCCCCCGTCGGTGATGTCGACGGTGACGCTCTGCTGGTCCAGCGGCCGGATGCGGGTGCGCAGGGTGGTCGCGCCGCTGCCGTGGAACTGGACACCGCCCCAGTGGAAGGGCAGTTCGACGGTGGTGGGGCGGCGGACCAGCAGGCCCTGGAGGGCCGCGTCGAGCAGCGCGGGGTGGAGGTCGAAGGCCGGGTCCTGGTGGTCCAGCCCTTCGGGCATCCTGGCCTCGGTGAAGATGTCCTGGCCGCGCCGCCAGATGCCGGTCAGCCCCTGGAAGGCCGGGCCGTAGCCGTAACCGCGCACGCCCGCACCGGCGTAGAACTCGTCGACGTCCACCGGGACGCTGTGCTCGGGCGGCCAGGGGGCGGCCGCCGGGGTGTCGGTCGCCGGGGTGTCGGCCGAGGGGGCGGAGGGGGCGGACGGGGAGAGCAGGCCGCGCGCGTGCAGGGCCCACGGCTCCCCGGTGAGGGCGGTGTGCGGGCGCGAACGGATGGTGACGTTCCGCCGGCCCGCCGGGTCGGGGCCGCCGACGGTGAGGTGCAGCTGGGTGCCGTCCTCCTCGCCCAGGTGGAGCGGGGCGAGCAGGGTCAGCTCGGCCAGGTGCGGGCAGCCGGTCTCGCGGCCCGCGCGCAGGGCGAGGTCGACGAACGCGGTGCCGGGCAGCAGGAGGTCTCCGCCGACGGCGTGGTCGCGCAGCCAGGGGTGGGTGCGCGGGCTCGCCCGGCCGGTCAGGACGATGCCGTCGTTCTCGGGGTCGGGCAGGCCGATGTCGAGGATCGGATGGTCGGCGGAGGTCGCGCCCAGGGTGGCGGCCAGCTCCTGCCGGGTGCCGCCGCGGGAGGTGTCGACCCAGTAGCGCTGGCGCTGGAAGGCGTAGGTGGGCAGGGCCGGCGGCTCCTCCCCGGGGCGGTGGGGGTTGAGCGCGCCGGTGTCGACGGGGACGCCCTCGACGTGGGCCCTGGCGAGGGCGGCCGTGAAGTGGCGCAGCCCGCCCTCGTCGCGGTGCAGGGTGGGCAGGGCGGCGGCGGGCCGGGCCTCGGCGTCCGCGGTCTCCAGCACGGCGCCGCACAGCAGCGGGTGGACGCTGGGTTCGACGAAGAACCGGTGGCCGTCCTGGAGGAGGGCCCGGGTGGCCAGATCGAACCGGACGGGCTCGCGCAGGTTCCGGAACCAGTAGGCGGCGTCCAGCGTGCTGGTGTCGAGGGCGGCTCCGGTCACCGAGGAGTAGAACTCCTGCTCCCCGGCCCTGGGGGCCACCGGGGCCAGCGACTCCAGCAGGGCGGTGCGCAGTTCGTCGACCTGCGGCGAGTGGGCGGCGTAGCTGACCCGGATCCGGCGGGCTCTGACCTGCTCGGCCTTGCACTCCCCGTACAGGGCGTCGAGCGCGGCCGCCGGACCGGCGACCACCACGGCCCGGGGGCTGTTGACGGTGGCGACGGTGAGCGCGGGGTACCGGTCGAGCCGCCGCAGCACCTCCTCGTGGGAGAGCTGGAGGGCGAGCAGACCGTGATCGCCCTCCAGCCTGGTCAGCACCTTGCTGCGCAGCGCGACGACGCGGCAGGCGTCCTCCAGGGAGAGCGCCCCGGCGAAGCAGGCGGCGGCGATCTCGCCCTGGGAGTGGCCGACCACGGCGGCCGGCCGGACCCCGGCCGCGGACCAGAGCCGGGCCAGTGACAGCTGGACGGCGAAGAGCGCGGGCTGGACCACGTCGACGCGGTCCAGCGCCTCGGCACCGGCCCCGGGCCGCAGGACGTCGTCCAGCGACCAGTCGGTGTGCGGGGCCAGGGCGCGGGCGCAGTCGGCGATGCCGGCGGCGAAGACCGGGCTCTCCTCGATCAGCCGGGCCGCCATGCCGGGCCACTGGGAGCCCTGCCCGGCGAAGACGAACGCCGTCCGGCCCTCGGCGGCGCGGCCGGTGATCAGGTCCGGGTCACCGGCTCCGTCGGCCAGCGCGCGCAGCGCCCGCAGGCAGCCGTCCAGGTCGGGTGCGGTGATGGCGGCCCGGTGGGTCAGCTGGGCGCGGGTGGTCGCCAGGGCGTGGCCGACGGCCTCGGCGGAGGGCGGCGGCGAGGCCGTCAGGTGGGCGTACAGGCGCTGTGCCTGGGCGCCCAGGGCGGCTTCGGTGTGCCCGCTGAGGAGCCAGACGGGCGGCGCCACGACGGGCCGTCCGGCGGCCGGTTCGGAGGCGGACCCGGGTGCGGGTCCGGGGGTCTCCGGGACCTCTGCGGCCTTGGGGGCCTCGGGGGCCTGCTCCATGATCACGTGGGCGTTGGTGCCACTCACCCCGAAGGCGGAGACGGCGGCCCGGCGCGGCCGGCCGGTGTCCGGCCAGGGGGTGGTGGCCGAGAGGATCCGGACGGCGCCGGTGCCCCAGTCGACGTGCGGCGTGGGGGTGGCGGCATGCAGGGTCATCGGCATCGTGGCGTGCTGGAGCGCGAGGACGGTCTTGATCAGCCCGGCCACCCCGGCGGCGGCCTGGGTGTGGCCGATGTTGGACTTGAGCGAGCCGAGGTGGACCGGCCGGTCGGCGGCGCGGTCGCGGCCGTAGGTGGCCAGCAGGGCCTCGGCCTCGATCGGGTCGCCCAGGGTGGTGCCGGTGCCGTGGGCCTCGATCAGGTCGACGTCGCCGCTGCCCAGCCCGGCCCGGCCCAGCGCCTGGCGGATGACCCGCTGCTGGGACTCGCCGTTGGGGGCGGTCAGGCCGTTGCTCGCGCCGTCCTGGTTGATCGCGCTGGCCCGGATCACCGCGAGCACCGGGTGGCCGTGGCGGCGGGCGTCGGAGAGCCGCTCCAGGACGACCATCCCCGCGCCCTCGGCGAACCCGGTGCCGTCGGCCTCGGCCGCGAAGGACCGGCAGCGGCCGTCGGGGGAGAGCGCCCGCTGCCGGGAGAACTCGATGAACAGGCCCGGGGAGGCGATCACGGTGACCCCGCCGGCCAGCGCCAGGGAACTGTCGCCCTGGAGCAGCGACTGGCAGGCCAGGTGGACGGCCACCAGGGAGGACGAGCAGGCGGTGTCGACGGAGACGGCCGGACCCTGCAGCCCGAGAACGTAGGCGACGCGCCCGGAGATGACGCTCAGCGGCTTCCCGGTGGTGAGGTAGCCCTGCATCTCCGTGGGCGCCTCGTGCGAGCGTGCGCCGTAGTCCTGGTAGACCGCCCCGGCAAAGACGCCGGTGCTGCTGCCGCGCAGCGAACCGGGGTCGATCCCGGCCCGCTCCAGTGCCTCCCAGGACGTCTCCAGCAGCAGCCGCTGCTGTGGGTCCATGGAGAGCGCCTCGCGGGGCGAGATGCCGAAGAACTCGGCGTCGAAGTCGGCGGCGGCGTCCAGGAACCCGCCCGTGGTGGCATAGCTCTTGCCGGGCACGGCGGGGTCGGCGTCGTACAGCTCCGTGAGGTTCCAGCCGCGGTCCTCCGGGAACGGCGAGATGGCGTCGGTGCCGGCCGCCAGCAGTTCCCACAGCTCCTGCGGGGTGTCGGCGCCGCCGGGCAGCCGGCAGGCCATGCCGAGGACGGCGATCGGCTCGTCGGCGGGCCGCGCCGTGGCGGTCGCCCGCGGGCCCTGCTCGGCCGGCTGCTCGGACCGGCCCGCGGCGGCCAGCCGGGCGTGCAGATGGGCGGCCAGGTCGGTGGGGGTCGGGTGGCTGAACGCCAGGCCGGTCGGCAGATGGAGGCCGGTCGCGTGGGCCAGCCGGGTGCGCAGCTGGACGGCGGCCAGCGAGTCGAGGCCGAGCTCCTTGAACGGCCGGTTCGGGGCGACCGAGTCGGGCGCGTGGTGGCCGAGGACGGCCGCGGCGGTGGAGCGGACCAGCTCGGCGAGGACCTGCCGCTGCCGGGCGGCCGGCAGCTGCGGGAAGTCGGACGGCAGGCCGGCCGCGGGCCGGGCGGTGTCGCCCGCCTGCTCCTGCTGGTCCTGCCGGGCCTGCTGGACGGGCGGGAGGTCGTCCAGGAACGGGATGGGGCGGTCGGCCGCCCGGCCGGACAGGAAGACCGGCCAGTCGAAGCGGGACAGGACGATCCGGGGTTCGCGGCCGGCGGTCAGCGCGGGCAGCTCGGCGACGGCCCGGTCGCTGTCCAGCGCGAGCAGTCCGTGCTCGGCCGTCCAGTCGCCGCCGCCGGCACCGAGGCCGCCGGGGAAGTAGCCCCAGGAGACGGAGGTGGCGGGCAGGCCGCGGGCGCGGCGCCGGTCGGCGAGGCCGTCGAGGTAGGTGTTGGCCGCGCAGTAGGCGGTGTGGCCGCCCATACCGACGGTGCCGATGACGGAGGAGTAGAGGACGAAGGCGTCGAGGTCGTCCCCCTCGGTGAGGTCGTGCAGATGGCGGGCGCCCAGCGTCTTGACGGCCAGCACCCGCTCCAGGTGGTCCGCCGTCAGGTTGTCGATGGTGGCCGTCTCCAGCACACCGGCGGTGTGCACCACGCCGGTCAGCGGCTCGTCCGGGGGGACGGCGGCGAGCACGGCGGCGAGCGCGTCCCGGTCACGGATGTCGCAGGCGGCGAAGGTCACCCGGGCTCCCCGGTCGGTGAGTTCGGCCGCCAGCTCGGCCGCGCCCTCGGCGTCCGCGCCGTGCCGGCTGAGCAGCAGCAGGTGCGGTGCCCCGGCGGCGGCCAGGGTCCGGGCCGCGTGGGCCCCGAGGAAGCCGGTGCCACCGGTGACGAGGACCGTCCCGCGCGGCCGCCAGCCGGGCCCGGGCGGCACGGCGGCCTCCCGCAGACGGCAGGCGTACGTGCCCCGGGCCCGGACCGCGAGCTGGTCCTCGGCACCCGGCAGGGTCAGGGCGGCGCAGGCCCGGCGCAGGCTCTCGGGGTCGGGCTCGGCGGGCAGGTCGAGCAGCCCGGCCCAGCGGTCGGGATACTCCTGGGCGGCGGTGCGGCCGAGGCCCCAGAGCGCGGCCTGCGCCGGATCGGTGTCGGTGTCGTGCGCGTCGACGCGCACGGCGTCCCGGGTGACGCACCAGAGGGAGGTCTCCCAGTCCAGGTCGTCCAGCGCCTGGAGCAGCGCGGCGGTGTCGGCGAGGGAAGGCTCCGGCTGTCCGTCGCCGTCGGTGTCCGGCCGGTGGGAGAGGAGCGAGACGATGCCGCCCGGGCGCCGGCCGTCGTCGCCGCCGACCAGCCGGGCGACCCCGGCGCGGTCCGTCCCCGGTGGCACGGCCACGGTGCGGACCTCGGCGCCGAGGGCGGCCAGGGCGGTGGCCAGGGCCTGCGGCCACGGCCCGGCTCCGGGTCCGGTTCCGGTTTCGGGGGTGACCAGCAGCCAGTCGGCCCCGGTGGTCGGCGCGCTGTGCTCGACCAGCGGCGTCCAGGCGGTGGTGAAGCAGAGGCCGGTCAGCCGGGCGCGGCTGCGCCGGGCACTGCGCCAGGCCGCCAGCGCCGGGAGCACCTCGCGGACCGGCGCCTCGTCGGCCAGGCCCAGCGTGGCGGCCACGGCGGCGGTGTCCTGCCGTTCGACGGCCTCCCAGAGCGGGCGCTCGGCCTGGTCCTCCTGGCGCCGGGCGCCGTCGCCACCGGGCTGGGGCGAGGCGGACAGCCAGTAGCGGCTGCGCTGGAAGGCATAGGTGGGCAGCGCGACCGGCCGGGCTCCGCCGAGCACCGGCGCCCAGTCGACGGGCAGGCCGTGGCACCAGGCCCGGGCCAGTGCGAACAGCAGGTCGGCCGGCTCCCCGGTGTCCCGGTGGAGCGAGGGGAGCACGGTGATCTCCCGGGGCGGCTCCTCGCTGTCGGCGGTCTCCTGGATCCCGAGGGTCAGCAGCGGGTGCGGGCTCATCTCGACGAAGGTGTCGTGCCCGGTGGCGAGCAGGGCCCGGACGGTCGGCTCGAAGCGGACCGGGCTGCGCAGGTTGGTGAACCAGTACGCACCGTCCAGCAGCCGCGCCGGGTCCGTGTCGGCGGTGACGGTCGAGTAGAACGGGATCCGGGCCGGCCGCGGGGCGAGGCCGGCCAGGGCCTCGGCCAGCGGCTCGCGCAGGACGTCGACGTCGGCGCAGTGCGAGGCGTAGTTGACGGCGATCCGGGCGGTGCGCACGCCGTCCTTCTCGCACCGGGCGAGCAGCCGCTCCAGTTCGTCCCGCGGCCCGGAGACCACGGTGGCCGAGGGGCCGTTGAACACGGCCACGCCGAGACCGGGGTAGCCGTCCCGCAGCAGGCGCTCGACCTCGGCCGCGGGCAGCCGGAAGGAGGCCATCGCGCCGTCCGTGGCCAGCGTGCCGACCAGACGGCTGCGGGTCACGGTGGCGAGGACGGCATCCTCCAGGGTGAGGGCCCCGGCGGCCCAGGCGGCGGCGAGTTCGCCCTGGGAGTGCCCGACCACCGCGTCGGGCGTCACCCCGTGCGCGCGCCAGACCTCGGCGAGCCCGGTCATGACGGCGAACAGGGCGGGCTGCACCACGTCGTCCCGGTCCAGCGAGGGTGCCTGCGGCTCCTGGGCCAGCACCGACCGCAGCGACCAGCCGCAGTGCGCGGACAGGGCACGGTCGCAGGCCTCGATGTGCGCGCGGAAGACCGGGGAGGCGGCCAGCAGGCCGCGGGCCATGCCGGGCCACTGGGAGCCCTGCCCGGGGAAGACGAACACCGTCCGGTGGCCCGGGCGGGCCTCGGCCCGGATGGCCGTCCCGGTCTCGGGGGGGTCGGTCGGGGCCGAGCGGGCCAGGGCGTCCAGACTGTCCAGCAGCGCCTCCCGGGTGTCGCCGACCACGGCCGCGCGGTGGTCCAGCGCGGTCCGGGTGGTGGCCAGCGACCAGCCGACGTCCCGGGGGTCGAGGGCCGGACCGTCCCGCAGGGCCCGGGCCAGCCGCTCCGCCTGGGCCGGCAGTGCCTGCGGGCTCCCGGCGCTGAGCGTCCACGGCACGGCGGGCGCGTCCCAGGCCCGGGCGGGGGGCTCGGCGGCGTGCTCGGCGGGGTGGCCGTCCGGCCGGTCGGTGGAGTCGTCCGGGGCCTCTTCGTCGTCCGGGGCCTCTTCGAGGACGAGGTGGACGTTGGTGCCGCTGATGCCGAAGGAGGAGATGCCGGCCCGGCGGGCGGCGGGTCCGCGCGGCCAGCGGACGCTCCCGGTCAGCAGCCGCAGGCGCGCCGCGTCCCAGTCGATCCGCGTCGAGGGCGCGTCGATGTTCAGGCTGGCGGGCAGCTCCTCGTGCTGGAGCGCGAGTACCATCTTCACCAGGCCCGCGGCTCCGGCGGCCGCCTGGGCGTGGCCGATGTTCGACTTGAGCGAGCCCAGCAGCAGCGGGCGGTCCGCGTCCCGGCCCTCCCCGTAGGCCCGGCCCAGCGCCTGGGCCTCGATCGGGTCCCCGAGCGTGGTGCCGGTGCCGTGGGCCTCGACCACGTCCACCGAGGCGGCGCTCACGCCCGCCTCTGCGAGGGCGCGCCGGATCACCCGTTCCTGCGCCGGTCCGTTGGGGGCGCTGAGGCCGCTGCTCGCGCCGTCCTGGTTGACGGCGCTGCCCCGGATCACGGCCAGCACCGGGTGGCCGTGGCGGCGGGCGTCGGAGAGCCGCTCCAGCAGGACCAGGGCGGCGCCCTCGCTCCACGCCGTCCCGTCGGCCGCGGCGGCGAACGGCTTGCACCGCCCGTCGGGGGCCAGCCCGCGCTGGCGGGAGAACTCCACCCACATGCCCGGCGAGGACAGCACCGCCACACCGCCGGCCAGCGCCAGTCCGCACTCGCCCGCGGCGAGCGACCGGCAGGCCAGGTGCACGGCCGCGAGCGAGGAGGAACAGGCGGTGTCGACGGTCAGGGCCGGCCCGGTCAGGCCGAAGGTGTAGGCCAGCCGGCCGGAGGCGACGCTGGTGGTGGTCCCGGTCAGGGCGTAGCCGCCGGACTCGGCGGGCGCCTGGTGCATCCGCGGGCCGTACTCCTGGGCGGTCGCCCCGATGAACACACCGGTGGCGCTGCCCCGCAGCGAGTCGGCGGGGATGCCGGCGCGCTCCAGGGTCTCCCAGGCGATCTCCAGCAGCAGGCGCTGCTGGGGGTCCATCGCGCGCGCCTCGCGCGGGGAGATGCCGAACAGGTCGGCGTCGAACTGCGCGGCGTCGTAGAGGAAGCAGCCCTGGCGTACGTACGTCTTGCCGGGTGCGTCGGGGTCGGTGGCGAACAGTTCGTCGATGTCCCAGCCCCGGTCGCGGGGGAAGTCGCCGACGGCGTCCCGGCCGGCCTGGAGCAGCGACCACAGCTGCTGCGGGGAGGTGATGCCGCCGGGCAGCCGGCAGCCCAGCGCGACGACCGCGACCGGGTCCTGGCGCAGGTCCGGGGGAGTGGCGAACTCGCCGTCATCGGTGGGGAGTCGTTCGCTCCTGGCGGTGAGGAGCCCGGCCACCTCGGCGGCTGCCGCGCGCGGGGTCGGGTGGTCGTAGGTCAGTGTGTCCGGCAGCGGCCGTCCGACGGCCGCGCCGAGGGCGGTGGACAGCTGGACGGCGGTGAGGGAGTTCACCCCGAGGTCCTCGAAGGAGCGGCGCGGGTCGATCCGGTCCTCCGCCTCGTAGCCGAGGAGCGTGGCGGCGTGGCTGAGGAGCAGCTCCAGGACGGTCCGCTCCAGCTCCGGGCCGGAGAGGCCGGCGAGGTCGGAGGGGCCGGAGGGGCCGGAGGGGCCGGCGAGGTCCGGTGACGGCTGCGGTTCGGGCCGCGGCGCTTCGGGCTGCCGCGGTTCGGGGCGCGGTTCGGCCTGCGGCCCGGGGACGGGCTCGGGCCGGGTCCCGGGCCCGGTGCCGGCGGCGCCCGCGACCGGTGGCGTCAGCCAGTGGGCCCGGCGCTGGAAGGCGTACGTCGGCAGCGCGGTCCGCCGGGCGGGCAGCTGCTCGAACACCTTCGGCCAGTCCACCGGGACCCCGTGGACGAACAGTTCGGCCAGCGCGCCCGACAGCGCGGCCGGCTCCGGGACGGTGTCGCTGAGCAGTGCCAGCGTGCTCCGGTGCGGCTCGTCCTCCGGGGGCAGGCAGCGCCCCGCCATCGTGGTCAGGGTGGCGTCCGGGCCGAGCTCCACCAGGTGGGCGGCCCCGCCCTCGGCGGCGGTGCGGACCGCGTCGAGGAAGCGCACGGTGCCCCGCAGCTGCTCGACCCAGTAGTCGGCCGTGCACAGCTCCTCGGGGCGCGCCCGGACGCCGGTCAGGGTGGAGATCATCGGCACCTCGGGCGGCCGGTAGGAGACCGACCGGGCGACCTCGGCGAAGTCCGGCAGCACCGCGTCCACCTGGGGGGAGTGGAAGCCCCGGCTCACCCGGAGGATCCGGGTACGGGCGCCGCGCCGCCTGAACTCCGCGGCCACCGCCCGCACACCGTCCGGCTCCCCCGAGACCACCACGGCCCGCGGGCCGTTCACGGCGGCGAGCGAGACCAGCCCGCCCTGCTCCGCCAGCAGGGGGGCGACCTCCTCCTCGGTCGCCTCGATCGCGGCCATCGCCCCCGTCGGGAGGCCGCTCATCAGCTGCCCGCGCCGCGCCACCAGCAGCGCCGCGTCCGGCAGGGACAGCACACCCGCCGTGTGCGCCGCCGCCAGCTCGCCGATCGAGTGGCCGAGCAGGACGTCCGGGCGGATCCCCCACGTGGTCAGCAGCCGGTGGAGCGCGACCTCCAGCGCGAACAGGGCCGGCTGGGTGTAGGCGGTGTCGTCCAGCAGCGCGGCCCCGGCGCTGCCCGCGTCGGCGAACACCACGGACTTCAGCGGGCGCGGGAGGTGGCGGTCCAGGGCGGCGGCCACCTCGTCGAAGGCCGCCGCGAAGACCGGCTGGTGCCGGTGGAGCTCCCGGCCCATGCTGGGCCGCTGGGTGCCCTGCCCGGCGAAGAGGAAGGCGGTGCCCGCCCGGTCGCACACCTCTCCCTGGTGCACGCGGGGGGACGAGGTCCCCTCGGCGAGGTGCGACAGCCCTTCGCGGAGCGCGTCGCGGTCCCCGGCGACCACGCCCGCCCGCCGGCCGAACCGCGTCCGGGTGGTCGCCAGCGAGTACGCCAGGTCGAGCGGCTCGGGCGGCCCATCGTTCGAGCCGTCGGGCCCGTTCGAGCCGTCGGGCCCGGGGTCGGCCCGGTCCGTGGTGCCGGTCCCGTCCGTGACCCGGGCCGCCGAGGTGAGCCGGCCGAGCAGGGCGCGGGCCTGTGCCTGCAGCGCCTCCCGGGTGCGCCCCGAGACCACATGGACGTGCTCGTCGTGGATCCACTCCGCCCGGGGCTCCGGCTCCGCCGTCCTGGGGGCCTCGGCGAGCACCACATGGCAGTTGGTGCCGCCCAGCCCGAAGGAGTTGACCGCCGCGACCAGCGGCGCGTCCCGTCGTGACCAGTCCTCGAAGGCGAGCGGCACCCGCAGGTTCAGCTCGTCCAGCCGGATCCGCCGGGACGGCTCACGGTAGTTCGGCTGGGGGACGATCGCGTGATGCCAGACGGAGAGCGCGGCCTTGATGAAGCCCGCGATCCCGGCGGCGGCCTCCAGGTGCCCGATGGCCGCCTTGACCGAGCCGACCACCACCGGGTGCCCGCTGTCGTGGGCCGCACCCAGCGTGCCGCCGACGGACCGCGCCTCCACCGAGTCGCCGGCCGGCGTCCCGGTCGCGTGGAGTTCGACGAACTGCACCGCGTTCAGGGTGCCCGCCCGGTCGTTCACCCGGCGCAGCAGCTCCTGCTGCGCCACGACGCTGGGGTGCGTCAGACCCGGCCCGCCGCCGTCGTTGTTGACGCCGCTGCCCCGGATGACGCAGTAGATCCGGTCCCCGGCCGCCAGCGCGGCGGTCAGGGGCTTGAGCAGGACGACGCCCGCGCCCTCGCCGGGCACGAAGCCGTTGGCGGCCTCGTCCAGCGGGCGGCACCGGCCGTCGGGCGACAGGGCTCCGAAGGACCCGGCCCCCGCGGCCCCGTCCTGGTCGAGCAGCAGATTGACGCCGCCCACCAGGGCCGCTTCCGACTCGCCGCGCAGAATGGACTCGCAGGCCAGGTGGAGGGCGACCAGGGAGGAGGACTGCCCGGTGTCCACCGTCATGCTGGGGCCGCCCAGCCGGAGCGCGTAGGACACCCGATTGGCGATCATGCTGCGTTGCAGCCCGGCGAACGTGTGCAGGCTGTAACGGTCCTGGCCGTGACGTCGGGTGAGCACGGCATAGTCGTCGCGCATGGCACCGAAAAAGACCCCGGTGTCGAGTTCACTCAGGGCGGCCGGCAGGATTCCGGCGTCCTCGACGCTTTCCCAGGCCACTTCGAGGGCCAGGCGCTGCTGCGGGTCGAGTGCGGCCGCCTCTTTCGGGGAGATGCCGAAGAAATCGGCGTCGAATTCCTCGGGGTTGGCGATGAACCCGCCCGAGGGCGGTCGGTCGGAAAATTCTGCGAAGGAATTCTTGGGTGGTCCGGAAATTGCGCTGGTGCCGCCGGTCAGAAGAGACCAGTAGGATCGGATGTCAGGTGCGGAAGGAAAGCGGCAGCTCATTCCCACGACCGCTATGCTTGCGTCCACGAATTCGTCCTTCTCTCCCTGCGGCCCGGTTCCCGGGGAACCGGCCCGGGCGGGTGCCGTCTTGTTGTCCCGGTCGGGCCGGAGCGCGCGGTTGGGCGCGCGGACAGCCGGCGCGGCCCGGGCCGACCCGCACCGGCTCCCGCCGGGATCCGGTCGTCCGTCTCTTCCGGCCGGCTGTCGGGTCATCCGGTTCCGGTTCTCCGGCGGGGCGGACAGGGCCCGCCCCGCCTCAGGCGTGGTGCGGTGCGCGCTACTCGGCGATCGCCGTGCTGTAGCTCCAGCGGAACACCGGCAGCAGCTGACCGTCCACGTACTCGGTTCCGCCGCTGCGCTCGAAATGGTGGTGCTGCCCGCAGCGGGTGACGACCACCTGGGCCCCGCCCGTGGCCGGGTCGACGTCCGAAGGGTCGGTGGGCAGGCTGTCGGGCCGGCCTTCCAGAACGACCGACCGCTCGGCTCCTGCTGAATCGGTCACAAAAATTCGCGTTGACATACCGTAGCCATCCTCCGGTGAGGAGCGCCGGTGCACTGCTACGCAGGGTGATGATTTCCGGGTTTTCGGAGGACATCCGATGGGGGCCTCCTCCGTCTGCGAACACGCACGGTGAGAGCCTTCCGGTCCGCATGCGAAAGCCATTCCAGTGTGCCTGGAGTGCATCGAGGGAATATCCAGTTGGATTCAGTAGACCATGCCCGAATCGGGCATGCAACAATTCCCGGACGAGGCGGTTGGTGGAAAATTACACGACCGTACGGACCGGTTCGGCCGCATCGTCCGGGGCCTGGATATCGCCGCTCGCACGGGAATCCGCGGGGTGCCGCGCGGGCGCGGCCGCGGGCGGATCCACGGATGGCACACTCCGGTAGCGCTCCGTGTGGGCGCGTGTGTAGATGGTGACGGGCCGCCATGCCGCGGTGGCCTGCTGAACCACGAACTCCACAGCCTTGGAAGGGCGCTTCCCTCATGCGTACTGCTCACCGCGTACTCGCCGTCTCCGCGCTCGCGCTCCCGCTCGTCATCGGCGGGGCGACGGTCGCCTCCGCGACCGAGTCCGTCCACGTCCCGAACGCCAACTTCACCCAGGGGGCGTTCGCCGTCGGCCCGAACGGCAGCGCCATCCACTTCACCGATGTCGACTTCGGCCCGAACGGTGCCACGTTCTTCGAGGGCACCCTGGTGATCGGTCCGACGGGCGTGGCGGGCAACTTCACCGAGACCGGCATCGGCGGCTGACCGGTCCCGCTCCACGACCGCCCCGGGCCGACGGTCCGGGGCGGTCGTGCGTCGTCAGGGCGCCCTCAGGCCTCAGGCCCTCGGCGGTCCCGAGCGGACGCGGGCGCGGACGAGGTCGGCCGGGCCGCGGAACCAGCCGAGCTTCTCCACCCACCAGGTCAGCCCGGCCGCCCGGTACGGGGCGACGACGGCGGCGTCGGCCGCCGGCTCCAGCCCGGCGGTCTGCCCCTCCATGACGACCTCGAACGGCCGCCGGTCGCCGTCCGGCCGGTCGCTGTCCGTCGGGTCGCCGTCAGGCCGGTCGCCGTTCCGGTGGGCGCGGACGTACCCGACGACGGCCTCCAGGTCCGCCGGAGGCATCATCTCGGTGTGGCCGACCCCGGCCCGGGTGGGGAAGACGCCGTCCCAGCGAGCGGCCCGGCGCATCGGGCGCCGTGCGGGCCAGGTCCCGGCGATCCACACCGGGATCCGCGGGCGCTGCGGGCTGACCGGCTGGAACGCCTGGTCCGCGACGGTGAACCAGCGGCCCTGGAACGTGAAGGGCCGGCCGGTCCACAGTCCGTCCAGGACCTGGAGGGCCTCGTCGAGCCGGTCGGCGCGCACCCGCGGATCCGGGTCCTCGCCCAGTGCCTCGAACTCCCGCGCGGAGGAGCCGAGACCGGCACCGAAGACCAGGCGGCCGCCGCTGAGCAGATCGAGGGCCACCGTCGCGCGCGCGACCTCGGCCGGGCGCTTCAGGGCGAGCACGCTGACCATGACGCCGAGGCGCAGCCGCGCCGTGTCGGCGGCGACCGCGGCCAGGGTGGTCCAGGCGTCGGTCATGTGCTCGCCGGGGTGTTCCGCGACCTGCCCGTCCCAGAGGAAGAACCCGTCCCAGCCGGACTGTTCGGCCAGTACCGCCAGTTCGCGCAGCAGCCGGGGGTCCGCGTACTCGCGCCGGTTGGGGAGTCCGACCGCGTACCGCAGGGGCGGCTGAGGGGTGGCGTCCATCGGGTGCCGCCTTCCTGGCGTCGGCGGGCGCTTCGGTGGGCGCTTCGGTGGGCGCTTCGACAGGTGTGCCGCCCTGCCCCCGCCGGAGGGGGTGACCCGGCGGTGTTCCGGGGCCGCACGGCCCCGCTCACCCGGGGTGGTCCACGCCCTCATGATGTCCGGCGCCCGACGGCGGGGCAACAGGGGCCGCGCGCCTCGTCGCGCACGGTGACGCGGCGTTCGAAGCGGTCGGTCCGACGTGCCGATGGCCGGACCCGCCGCTACGGTCGGATGGCGGGGTGCCTCCGCCGTAACCGGCTCCGGTGCCCTCGCTCAGGCGCCGCCTCCCACGACGCGGCGCACGTCCGGACGCGAGCGGCCGGCGCCCCCTGGCGGGCGTACGGCGCGAACCGGTGGCTGGCGCCTCGGAGCGCCTCCGGCCCCGCCGCGGGCCGTCGAACCCGCCGGGTGCGCGACCACCGTCCCGGGCGCCGGCCGAACCCCCGAGGTCCCGAGGAGTGGCGATGTCCGACAGCGGCTCGGCCCTGTCCCGGCTTCACCCGAACGGCCCGCCCGGCCTCGGCCCGCCCGGCGGTGAAGTCCTGGTGATCGGCGGCGGGTTCACCGGCCTGGCCGCCGCGCACGAACTCGCCCTGGCCGGCGTGGCCTGCCGGGTGCTGGAGAGCGAGCCCTTCGTCGGCGGCCTGGCCGGGTCGTTCGAGGTCGAGGGGGCCAGACTGGAACGCTTCTACCACCACTGGTTCTCCTCCGATCTGGAGATCCGGCGGCTCTGTGCCGAACTCGGCTGCGCCGAACTGCTGGAGCAGCACCGGACCCGGACCGGGGTGTACTACGCCAACACCGTGTACCGGCTGTCCAGCCCCTGGGACGTGCTGCGCTTCGCCCCGCTGCCGCTGCCCGACCGGGTCCGGCTGGGCTGGTCGGCGGTACGGGCCGGGCGGGTGCGGCACTGGCGGGAGCTGGAGGCGCTCACGGCCCGCGAGTGGCTGCTGGCGCTGAGCGGTCCGCGCGTCTACGAGACGGTCTGGAAACCGCTGCTGGAGGGCAAGTTCGGCCAGTACGCGCCGGAGGTCGGCGCCACCTGGATGTGGACCAAGCTCCATCTTCGCGGCGGCAGCCGGTCGCGTTCCGGCCGGGAGGTCCTCTACTACCTGCGCGGCGGCTGCGCCGCCCTGCTGGACGCCTGGGTCGCGCGCCTCACCGGCCTCGGTGTCCGGATCTCCACCGGCACACCGGTGCGGGAGGTGCTGACCGACGAGTCCGGCGTCCGCGGAGTCCGCACCGAGAGTGAAGTCCTGCCCGCCCGGCGGGTGCTGGCCACCACGGCGCCGGACCTGCTGGCCGGACTCCTCGCCCCGGGCGCCACCCCGGGCTGGGCGGCGGCCCACCCTTCGGTGCCCGCCGTCCGCCGGCAGCTGTCCGCGATCCCGTACCTGGCCAATCTCTGTCTGGTGCTGGAGAACGACCGGGCGCTGTCGGACACTTACTGGCTCAATGTCACCGACCCCTCGTTCCCCTACGTCGGCGTCATCGAGCACACCAACCTGGAGGCCTCCGACGCCTACGCCGGGCGCCACCTGGTCTACCTCTCCGCCTACCTGCCGACCGGCGCGGAGCTGTACCGGATGGACGACGAGGCCGTGTTCCGCGCCAGCCTGCCGCATCTGACCCGGATGTTCCCGGACTTCCACGAGGGGTGGGTACGGCGCCACCACGTCTGGCGCGCCGATCACGCCCAGCCGGTCATCACCCCGCACTACTCCGAGCGCGTCCCCGCGATGGAGACCGAGCTGCCCGGGCTCTACCTGGCCGGCATGGCCCAGGTCTTCCCGCAGGACCGGGGCACCAACTACGCGGTGCGGCAGGGCCGGCACGCCGGCCGGCTGATCGCCGACCGGATCCGCACCGCCCGGCCCGCCGCCCACCACCCAGCCACCGAAGCGCAGTTGACCGATCTCACGGGCACCGCGGGCCCGCGACCCGTACCGCAGGAGGGAACCGAATGAGCGCACTGATCAGTGCCGAGGAGTGCGAGCGGATGCCCATCACGCGGGTGCACGAGCTCTACCGGCGCCATGTCAGCCGCGGGCAGGTGACGCTGCTCGGGGCGTTCGGCTTCGGCCGCGACACCGTGGACAGCGCCTCGGGCTGCTGGATCACCCTGAGCGACGGCCGGCGCGTCCTGGACTTCACCGGCGGCATCGGCGTGCTGAACCACGGCCACAACCACCCCAGGATCCTGGCCGCCCGCCGCCGCTTCCAGGAACGGCGGCGCATGGAGGTGCACAAGAACTACCTCTCGCCCTATGTGGCCGCGCTCGGCCACAACCTGGCCCAACTGCTGCCCGGGGACCTGGACATCAGCTACTTCCCGAACTCGGGCGCGGAGGCCGTCGAGGGCGCCCTCAAGATGGCGTACAAGTACCACCGGGGGCACCGCGGCACCGTTCTGCACAGCGACATCGCCTTCCACGGCAAACTGCTCGGGGCCGGCAGCCTGACCGCCTCGCCCGAGGTGCACTTCGCCTTCCCCCGGATCCCCGGCACGGACCGCTTCGCCTACGACGACCTGGCCTCGTTGCGGCTGGCCCTGGAGCGGCACACCACCCCCGAGGGGACGAGCGACGTCTACGCGCTCGTCCTGGAGCCGTTCAGCGCCTCCAGCCTGCGCGAGTGCTCCGAGGAGTTCCTGCGCGAGGCGCGGCGGCTCTGCACCGAGCACGACATCGTCCTGATCTTCGACGAGGTCTACACCGCCTGGGGCCGGACCGGCTCGCTGTTCCACTTCATGCGCCACCGCGGCCTCGTCCCCGACGTGGTGACCACCTCCAAGTCCTTCGGCGGCGGCAAGGCCTCCATCTCCGGCTATGTGGCCCGGGAACCGGTGTTCCGCCGGGCCTACGACGCACTGCCCGACGCCACCCTGCACAGCACCACCTACTACGGTTTCGGGGAGGAGACCGCGACCGCGCTGGAGGCCGTGGCGATCGCCGTCGAGGACGACTACCCGGGCCGGGCCCGCCGCATCGGCGAGCGGCTGCGCGGGGGCCTCACCGCCCTCGCCCGCGCACACCCCCGGGCCGTCGCCGAGGTCCGGGGGAGCGGCGCCCTGCACGGTGTGGTGCTGCGGCCCGGCCCGAGCTCCCTCGACCACCTGCTGCGGCTGCTGCCGTCCGCGTTCGCCCGCGATCCGCAGGCCCAGGCCAAGCTGGCGACCGCCGCCGTGGTCGCCGCGCTCTACCGCGACCACGGCGTGCTCACCTACTACGGCTCCAGCCGGGACCTGCCACTGATCGCCGCGCCCCCGCTGATCGCCGGGGACGCCGAGATCGACCGTTTCCTCGACGGGCTGGACGCCGTCCTGGCGAAGGGGATGCCCCGGCTGCTGGCCGGCCTGGTCCGGGAGAAGGTCGCCTCGTGAACGGCCTGGTGAGGCGGCTGGTGACCGCCTTCGCGGCCGCCTTCGGGGCCGGCTTCGTGACGGGTCTCGTGAGCCGTCTGATGGGTCGCCCGGTGAACCGTCCGGTGGTTCGTCGCCCACCGCGGCCTTCCGTGGACGGTGACCGCCGCTGGGAGCGGCGGGTGCGGGGCGGCGGCCTCCCGCCGATCTGGGCGGCCCGTTACGCCGTCCTGGCCGAACCGTCCCGGCAGGCCGCGGCGGTGAGGCACACCGCCGCGACGTTGGCCGCGCTCCCCGGGCCGTACCGGACGGTGTTCGCCGCCCTGCTGCGGGTGTTCCCGGCGGCCGTCGCCCTCGCCGCCCTGCCGGCGATCCCGGGCCGCAGCCGGGACCGGGCCCGGCTGCGGCGCGCCGCCGACCGGCTCGCCGCGGTGCCGGGCTGCGCCGAACTGCTCAGGGTGAGCAGCGTGCTGGCCCTGCACGGAGCCCTGGACGGCGCTCTTGACGGCGGCCTGGTCGGCGGCCCGGTCGGACCGGGCGCCGCCGGGTCGCCGACCGCCGGTACGGCCTCCACCGGTGCGGCGGGCCCGGCCGGAGGCCCCCGATGACGGCCGCCGTGCCCGCCACCCACTGCGACGCGCTGGTGATCGGCTCGGGCGCCGGAGGCAGCGCCGCCGCGCTGGAGCTGGCCGGGGCCGGCCGGGAGGTCCTGGTGCTGGAGGAGGGCCCGCGCGTCGCACCGGAGCGGATCGCGCGGGCGTCCCCGGCGGAGAACCTGCGCCTGCTCTACCGCCAGGGCGGACTCGTGCCCATCCACGGCAGGCCCACCATCCCGTTCGGGGAGGGCCGTTGCGTCGGCGGCACCACCGTGGTCAACGGGGGGCTCTTCTGGCGGCCCCCCGACCGCCTGCTCGACCGCTGGGCGGCGGCCGGGGTCGACGGCTACCGGGCGCACCACCTCGCGCCCCAACTCGCCGACATGGAAGGGCGCCTGGGCGTGACCGACCAGCCGCCCGGCGCGGGCAACCGTGACTCGCTGCTGCTGGCCCGGGCCGCCGACCGGCTCGGCTGGCACTGGGCCCCGGCCCGCCGGGTGGTGCGCGGCTGCGCGCACGCCAACCGGTGTGTCACCGGCTGTCCCACCGGAGCCAAACAGAGCATGCTGGTCAGCTACCTCCCCGCCGCGGAACGGCTCGCGGCGGTCGTCCAGCCGGACACCAGGGTCGTCCGGCTCGAACACGACGGCGCCCGGGTGACCGCCGTGCACGCCGTGCGGGACGGCCGGCGCCTGCGCTTCCTCCCCCGGACGGTGTTCCTGGCCGCCGGCCCGGTCGGCAGCGCGCTGCTGCTGCGCCGCAGCGGTATCGGTGGCCGGGGCCCGGGCCGGAGCATCGCCTTCCACGTCAACCTCCGGACGGTGGCCCGGTTCCGCGAGCCGGTCCTGGCCGTCGAGGGCACCATCTTCACCGCGCAGCTACAGGAGTTCGCCGACCGGGGAGTCCTGGTGATGCCCGGGAACCTCACCCCGGGCTCGCTCGCGGCGGCGCTGGCCGCCCACCCGACGGGAACCGTGGACCGGATGCTGGCCCAGCTCGACCGGGTCGCGGTCTACACCACCCAGGTGCGCGTGCGGGCCGCGGCCCGGCTGACCGCCGTCCCCGGCCTCGGCGCCGTCCTGCGCCACCGGCTGGCCGACGAGGACGTCGGTCTGCTGCGGTTCGCGTTCCGCCGGACGGCCGAACTCCTGCTGGCGGCCGGCGCGGTCGAGCTCCTGCCACCCGCGCCCGTCACCCTCACCGGCGCCGGGCCGGCGGCCGACTTCGCCCGCCGGAGCCGGCCCGAGACCTGGGACCTGCTCTCCGTGCACGCCATGGCGTCCTGCCCGATGGGGCCGCCCGCCACGGGCGGGGTGTGCGACGCCGGCGGCCGGCCGTACGGCTTCACCAACCTGCGGCTCTGTGACGCGAGCGTGCTGCCCGGCGCGACCGGTGTCAGCCCGCAGGAGACCGTCATGGGCTTCGCCCACCTGATCGCCGCCCGCTATCTGGAGGGCCCCGCCGCGGGGTGACGGCGGCCCCGGGGCGGTCGCGGCCGGTCCGGTCAGTGCCGGTTCTGCACCTGGGGGTCGGTGAATCCGACGGCGAACACCGTGCGCAGGGAGGTGATGGTGGTCGCGGTCCGGTCGGTGCAGACGCCGGTGTCGTCCGCGCCCGCCGTGAAGTGCGGGTGGCCCTTGGGGCGGCAGATGCCTTCGGTGAGGCCCCACAGTTCGTCGACCCGGGTGGTGCCCAGCACGGGCCAGTAGCTCAGGGCCTGGGGCGAACCGGCGCCCCAGTTGCCGGTCCGGGCGTCGCCCGAGCCACAGGTGGTGACGGGGCGGGTGTCGCCGGTCCAGGTGTGGGAGAAGACGGCCGGCTTGGTCCCGCACCCCTTGGAGAAGGCGAAGTTGAGCGCGCCCTGGTCGTCGGTCCAGGTCATGCCGCCCTGGAGGCCGCGGTAGCCGTCGGCGGTGAAGGCGTCCTGGACGACCGTCCGGCCGCCGGACGTCTTCAGCAGCCCCGGCCCGGTCGCCGCACTGGCCGGGTTGAGCTGGTAGCGGACCACCCGGGCACCGGAGGCCTGGCCGTACCACTCGCCGGTGACCAGCTTGAAGGTGGAGCCGCCGCCGGTCTTGTCGAGGGAGAGCCAGGAGAAGCAGAGGGACTGCGCGTCGATCGGCCCGGTGGCGGCGCACGAGGGCGCGGCCTTGGCCTGGAAGTAGCGGTGGACCTCCGGCAGGACGTACGGGTAGCCGCAGGCGCTGGACTTCCCGTTGCTGATGCCGACCGTCGAGACGTCGGACCCGTAGGTGTCCACCTTGGCCAGCTTGTTGATGTCGAAGACGCGGATGCCGTGGGCGGTGTCGGTGACGTAGATGTAGTTGGCGTACCACGCGATGCCGCCGCCGTGGCCCTTGACGAAGGTGAAGTCGGAGGCGGTGGCCGAGGTGCTGGTCGGCTCCGCCAGCAGGACGTGGCGGTACTTGCGGGTGGTGCGGTCGATGAAGGTGAGCTTCAGCAGGTTGTCGGTCTTGCAGCCGGCGGAGGTCTCGTCGCCGTACGCCTTGTAGTGCCAGCTGACGGCGGCGACGCTCTGCCCCTGGATGGCCCCGTCGCCGCCGTCGGCCGTGCCGGTGGTGCTGAGGCCCTGCGGGTACCAGTGCTCGGTGGTGTCGTCCGCGTACGCGCTCGACCAGCACCAGGCGGTCTTCTTCGCCACGTCGGCCGGCGGCAGGCCGGCGGTCTCGGTGCCCGCGCACGCCCCCATCTGCCGGAGGTTCAGCCAACCGTCCGTCCGTCCGGCCGAGTTGGTGGTGAAGTTCGTGCTGATGACGTCGCCCAGGCCGACGGGCTTCCCGAGGTGGTTCTTGAGGAGGCTGTCGGTGGCGGCGGCGTAGCTGGTGTCCGTCAGCTGGAACTGGCCGGCGGTCGGGGACAGCGGGTTCACCACGGGTGCGGCGGCCGGGGCGGTCGGCTCGTCCGCCGCCGCGGCGGACGGCGCCGGGCCCGCCAGGGCGGTCATCCAGACGGCGGCCAGGGCGGCGAGGGTGGACTTCCACCGTAATGTGCGGGACTGTCCCATGCGTCTCTCCTCGGTGCTTGGTGCAGGGTTGGACTGGGCAGATGATCGCAACAGGGTATGACATGTTCAGGATTGCTCCCAGGGGTCGCGGCGCACTCGCCCGGCTGTCCTCGGTGGCGAACCGCGGCGCCGGCCCGCCGGGCGGACCGTGATCTTGACGAGTTGTTAACACCCGGTCGCCGTGGGTAGCTTGTGCACTTCGCCGCCCGGGGGAAGTGGCGTCGGCGTGGCCCGGCGCGACCGCGGTGGCCGAGGAGCTTGTCCGGAAGGCGTGTGCCGTGGACCTGACCGAACTCGCCGAGCAGCTCGACGGCCGCGCCGCCGTGGCGGTGCGCCCGCACCTGTTCCGCGCCGCCGACGACGAGGCCCGCTGGGTCTGCTGGCTGTACGGCTACCGGATAGCGGAGGTCCGGCGCGCCGGACCCGACACCGAGCTGCTGGCCGTCGCCGACCCCGACCCGGGCGCCCGTGCCCGCGGCGCCTGGATGCGCCGGCCCGACCTGGACCCCGGCGGCGATCCGCCGGTGCCGTGGACCCGGGTGACCGCGGCCCGGCCGAACGGGGCCGGGGCGCCCCCGGTGTGGACGCCGCCGGGCTGGCCGCCCGGCCACGCCCCGGTCCGCCCGGCGCCCGGCCGGATGCCCGGGCCCACCCCCGGCCAGGCCGGCGCCGGCCCCGAGCCGTCGCTGCTGCTGCTCCTCGCCGCCCTCTTCGGGGTGCTCGCGGCGCTGTTCGCCGCCACCCGCCCCGCCGGCGCCGTCCTCCTGCTGTTCTTCGCGGCCGGGAGCCTGGCCGCCTACCCGTTCGCGCGGCACCGCCGGGAGCGCCTGGTGCGGCGGGCGGTGGCGGAGTGGCCGCCGGGGGAGCGCGCCGGATAGCCGGCCGGTCCGACTTCACCGCCGGCCCCGGTGGCCGCCGGCCTGACGCCTTGCCAAGCCCCTGGGTGCCGTGTGCTGCTGGCGGACGCCGCGATGCTCTACAGTGCTGTAGAACTAAGGGTCGGCGGGGCCGCCGGCCGCGGTCCGGCGTGGGCGCGGGCGGCCGGGGAGGGCGGTGGGGGCCGCCCGCCACGCGGAGGCGGGCCGGGGGGAACCGTGGCCGGCCGGTGAACAGCGAACGGGGAAGACACCATGGACAGGCCGCTTCGACTGCCGCAGCAGGACCGGGCCGACTTCGAGACCGCCCTGAGCCGGGCGCTGGAACTCCCGCAGGTCCGCGCCGCCCTCCAGCAGTCCGGCGACGGCGCGCACGGCACCGAGCGGCTGCGGCGGCAGGCGCGTGAACACGCCGAGTACGTCCTCGCGGCGGCGTCCCCGGAGTACGAGCGGTACGCGGCCCTGCGGGCGGACGCCGACGCGCTGGCCCGCCTGCCCGTGGACGCCCCGGGGCGCGAGCGGCTGTCCGGCTGGCTCGGGGTGCTGGCGCTCATCGTGCCGATCGTCGCGGGCAGCGCCGCCGCCGTCTTCCTCCTCCTCGGCTACGGGCTCCGGCTCACGGACTCCCTGGAGGTGCTCGGCGAGGCGCTGAGCGGCGCCGGGTGGATCGCCGCCGCCGTCGCGCTGGCCAGCGCGCTGGCCGGTGGGCTGGGGCTGCTGAGGGCGGCCGCCCGGCCGCGCCCGGCCGAGAGCCCCGGCGGTGCCGGTGTGGTGGACGGCGGCCTGGAGGAGGCCAGGAGCGCCTGGCGGGCCGCGCTCACCGAGCGCGGCCTGGTGCCCTTCCTCGTCGCCCGGGCCGGAGCCGGGGACGGCGGCGGCGAGGCGGTGTCGGGCTTCCGCCCGCGCTACACCAGCCCGGACTTCGAGACCGACGTGTAGGCCGCGCTGTCCGGATCGCGGTGGGCGCGCGGCGGGGGTGCTGACGCTTCGGCAGGTGACTCCGCGCCACGGCGGGTTTGCCAGCCCTTTACACTTCGATGGGCGCCGAATTCCGGTCCGTACCCGCTCGTTCCGGTCCGTTCCGTCCGTTCCGTCCTGCGGTGTCCCGCCAAGAACCGAACACGAAGGAGAGCACCCGATGGTGTTCAAACGGCTCCTCGGCGCCCTCGGCGTCGGCGGCCCCAGGGTCGACACGGTCCTGTCCACCCCGACCGTCCGCCCCGGCGGTCAGGTCCTCGGCCGGGTCGAGCTGGTCGGCGGCGGCCATGACGCCGACATCGCCGGTATCACGCTGCACCTGGTGGCGCGGGTCGAGGTCGAGCACGACGACCAGGAGGGCACGGCCCCGGCCCCGTTCGCGACCGCGGTCGTGGCCGGCCCGCTGACGCTGCGGGCCGAGGAGCGGCGATCGGTCGAGTTCTCCCTGCCGGTGCCCTACGAGGCCCCCGTCACCGCCATCGCGGGGCAGCCGCTGCACGGCATGACGGTGGGCGTGCTCACCGAGGTCGACGTCGACGGCGGCCGCGACAAGAGCGACGCCGACGCGCTCACCATCGAGCCGCTGCCGCTCCAGCAGCAGGTGCTGGACGCGTTCACCGCCGCCGGGTTCCGGTTCAGGCGGGCCGACCTGGAGTCCGGGTACATCCGCGGCACCGGTCAGACCCTGCCGTTCTACCAGGAGATCGAGTTCGCCGCGGCCCCGCAGTACGCGCACGCCTGCAGCGAGGTCGAACTCACCTTCCTCAGCACGCCGTTCCAGACCGAGGTGGTCCTGGAGGTCGACCGGCGGTCCGGCGGCTTCGGCCACGGCGGCGATGTGATCAACCGTCATGTGCTGGACGAGACGGCCGCCCGGAAGGACCTCGCCGCCACCGTCGACGAGTGGATGCGCCAGGCGCTCCAGCGCCACACCGCCCACGACGGCTCCCACCACTACGGCTCCCACCACCAGGACGGCGACCACCGGAGCGGCCCCGGCATGGGCGCCCTGGTCGGCGGAGCCGTCGCCGGTGCCGCGGTGGGCTTCGTCGGCGGCATGATCGTCGACGAGGTGGTGGACGAGGTCGTCGACGAGTTCTTCGACGACGAGGACTGACCCCCGCCCACGGCTCGGTGCGCGCCCGGTGCCCGGCCCGCGACCTCCCGGCGGGCCGGGCACCTCGGGGCCGGGCGCTCAGGACGATCGCTGGCGCAGCCCCCAGGGGAGGGCGAACCACAGGACGGCGAACAGCACGGTGGTCGCGCCGGCGATCACGGCGGCCGCGGTGCGGTTGAGCACGACGTCCATCAGCAGCAGCACGGCCGCGTTGAGTGCCAGGGCGAGGAAGGCCAGCCCGATCTCGGTGAACCGGGCGGACAGCTCGACGATGCGGCGTTTGGCGCCGCGGTGGAACAGCGCCCGGTGCAGGGCGACGGGCGTGGACAGCACGGCGGCGGACACCACGGTGAGCAGGAACGTGGCGACGTAGAGGGTCTGCTGGGTGTTGTCCAGCGTGCCGAAGCGCTCGGTGAAGGCCATGCCGAGCAGGAACGCGAACAGGATCTGCACACCGGTCTGGACCACCCGCAGCTCCTGCAGGAGCTCGACGAGGTTGCGGTCGGCCCGCTGCTCCGGTGTCTCCGGGCGTGTCCACGCGGGCTCCGGCTCCGGCGGTGTGGGGGGTGTCGGCGGCGTCTGCATGCCCTTACTGTCCACCGGGCCGTCGGCCGCCCGACCGCGCCGCGCCGCCCGCCACCGCCGCCCGCCACCGCCGCTCCCGGCCGCGCCCCACCGGCGCACCCGCCGGCCGTGCCCCGCTGCCCGACGGGTGCGCCGACCGCCGGGTGGGGGCCACAGTGGTAGGGGAGACGGAGCACGATTGGTGGCGAGCCGGGACATGGGACTCACCGGTCACAGGCTGTTGGCACTGATGGTGCTGTTCGCGGTGCTGACGGTGCTCGGCACGCTGTGGGTCTGGCCGAAGCTGGCGGTCCGCAGCTGGCCGGCGATGTTCCTGCGGCTCGGCACCATCGCGCTGACCCAGACCGTGCTGCTCTGCACGCTCGGTCTGGTGGTCAACGACTATTTCGTGTTCTACAGCAGCTGGTCGGACCTGCTGGGCCACAACCGGGGCCAGGGCGTGATCCAGGGCGGCCCGGTGACGCCGGGCATGAGGGAACCGGGTACGAGGGCACCGGGCGCGGGGGCGCCGGCGCCCGGTGTGCAGGTGCTCGGCACGGCCGAGGTCACCGGCGCCGGGGGATTCGGCTCCGACCCGGCCCGGGCCGGCCGGCTCGACCGGGTGCACATCCCCGGCCCGGCCACCGGCCTGTCCACCGACGGCTACGTCTACCTGCCGCCGCAGTACTTCCAGCCGTCCTTCCAGGACCGGAGATTTCCTGCCGTGATCGTCATGACGGGGTTCCCCGGAGAGGCCGAGAACCTGGTCACCAAGCTGAGGTACCCGGCCACCGAGCTGAAACTGCTCAGGAACGGGACGATGCGGCCCACCGTCCTGGTGCTGATGCGGCCCTCCCCGTCGATGCCCCGGGACAGCGAGTGCGAGGACATCCCGAACGGCCCGCAGGCGCAGACGTACTTCACCGCCGACGTGCCGCAGGACCTCAGGGCCTCGTACCGGGTGCTGCCCGGGCCGGGCGGCCTGGGGGTGATGGGCGACTCCACCGGCGGCTACTGCGCGGTCAAGCTCGGCATGGAGCATCCGCAGGTCTTCTCCGCCGCGGTCTCGCTGTCCGGCTACCTCAAGGCGGCGGAGGACATCACCACGGGTGATCTCTTCGGCGGCAGTCAGCAGCGCCGCGACCAGGCCGACCTCGACTGGCGGCTCGCCCACCTGCCCGCCCCCGCGCTGGCGGTGCTGCTCGCCGACAGCAAGGAGGACGGCCGGACCTACGCCGACTCCCGGGCCTTCGCCGCCGCCGCCCATGCCCCGATGACCGTCACCCAGGCCACCGTCGACTCCGGCGGCCACAACTTCACCACCTGGATCCGGCTGCTCCCGCCCTCCCTCGGCTGGCTGAGCACCCACCTCGCCGACCCCGCCTGACGGCCGGCGGACGGGGCCGGCGAGTGGTCACACCGCCGGGGTGGCGACGGCCGGGGCCGCGCCCGCCCGGGCGGTGAGGGCCCGGCCGTAGCGGCGGAGCAGCAGGACCGCGGTGGTGGCGAGGCCGATGAGGAGGCCGAACCAGAGGCCGCGGGTGTCGCCGCCGAGCGGGTAGGCGAGGAGCCAGGCGGCGGGCAGACCGACGAGCCAGTAGCCGACGAGGGTGATGCGGAAGCCGCTCCCGGTGTCGTCGAGGCCGCGCAGCAGCCCGACGCCGATGTTCTGGGCGCAGTCGAAGAACTGCAGCACGGCGACGACGGCGAGCAGTCCGGTGGCGATCTCCAGGCCCTGCCGGTCGGCCGCCGAGCCGGGGTCGAAGTAGGGCCGCAGCACGAGGTCCGGCAGGGTCAGGTAGACCGTGCCGACCACCGCCATCACCACCGCGCCGCAGGCGAGCGCGGTGTTGCGGATGCGGCGCGCGGCGGCGTACGCGCCGAGCGCGAGTTCCCGGCTGACGTTGATGGACGCGGCGTGCGAGAGGCCGACGGCGACCTGGAAGACGATGTAGATCAGCTGGTTGACGGCGGTGTGCGCGGCGAGCGCGGCCGCGCCGAAGCTGCCGGCCAGCAGGGCGGTGACGGAGAAGAAGCCGGCCTCGGAGCCGTAGGTCGCGGCGATCGGCGTGCCGAGGCCCAGCAGCCGTCGCACGGTCGCCGCGTCGGCCCGCCAGAAGTCCAGGCCGAGCAGCGGGGCGAGCTGCGGGTCGCGGCGGGCGGAGCCGTACAGGGCGAGGAAGGAGAGCAGGTGGACACAGCTGGTGGCGACGCCGATGCCGGTGAGGCCGAGTGTCGGCATGCCCCAGGTGCCGTGGATGAACGCCCAGTTGAGCGCCGCGTTGACGGCGACCGAGACGATGGTGATCCGCAGCAGGGCCTGCGGGCGGCGCATGCCGACGGTGAACTGGCGGATCGCCTGGAACCAGAGGCAGGGGAGCAGCCCGGGGGCGAGTGCGAGGAGCATGCCCTGGGCGCGGTCGGCGACGGTGGCGTCCTGGCCGAGGAGGGTGGCGGCCTGGCCGATCAGGACCATCAGGGCGGCTCCGGCGACGCCGGCGAGGGTGGCGACGGCCATCGCCGCGCGGACCAGGCCGCGGACCTCGTCGCCCGGCCCGGCAGCGGTCGCGGCCTCGGTACCGGCCTCGGCAGTGGTCGCGGTGTCGGCACCGGCCTCGGCGTCGGGATTCCCGGTGGACCGTTCGGCCCGGGCGGCCGCCGCCGCGACCTGGTTGCCGACGGAGGTGACCAGACCGACCCCCATGGTGCGGAGCTGGTTGAAGATGACCAGGGCGAGGCCGCCGGCCGCGAGCGCCTCGGTGCCCAGCACGCCCATCATGATGGTGTCGGTGGTGGTGAGGGCGACCTGGGCGAGCTGGGTCAGCGCGAGCGGGACGGCGAGCGCGGCGAGCGCCCGGCCGTCGCGGACCAGCGTGGTCAACTGCTGCATGGTGGTGGTCACGTGTTCCTGCTGTCAGGGCCTGCGGAGCTTGGTCAGGACCTCGTCGATCTCGGCCTCGACGGCGTGGTCGACGAGTTTGCGGGCGTTCATCCAGTCGTCGTCGAAGACGGTGTCCAGGTACTTCTCGCCGCCGTCGTTGACGAATGCGACCATAACGGCGTCCGGCGGGAGGGCGGGCAGCCGGGTCAGGGCCTCGTGGACGACGCCGCCGGCGGAGCCGCCGATCAGCAGCCCGGTGCGGCGGGCGACGACGCGGGCGGTGGCGAAGGCCTCGACGTCGCCGACCTTCACCCCTTCGTCGATGAGGTCGAAGTCGACCAGCAGGCCGATGGTGGCGCCCTCGGGGGTGCCGGTGCCGGACTGGTAGTAGTCGTGGGCGGGCGGCCCGAAGGCGATGGAGCCCTTGGGCTCGACGCCGATGACGGTGAGGCCGGGGACGGCCTTCTTCAGCTCCCGGGCGGTGCCGCAGAGCCCGCCGCCGGTGCCGACGGCGCCGATCAGGACGTCCACCCGGTTGTCGAGGGCCTGGGCGATCTCGCGGCCCACGGCGTAGTAGCCGACCGCGTTGCCGGGGTTGTTGTGCTGCTCGGTGAAGAAGGTGTTGTCCTTCCCCCGGGCGAGCTCCTCGGCGAACTCCTCGCGGGCGGCGGTGTTGAGCTCCTCGCCGCCGTCCTCGGCGACGTAGACCAGCTCGGTGCCCATGGCCCGCATGCCGCGGAGCTTGTCGACGGCGGCGTGGTTGTCGACGACGGCGGTGAAGCGGTAGCCGCGTTCGGCGGCGACGACCGCGAGGCCCAGGCCGGTGTTGCCGGAGGTGGACTCGACGACGTGGCCGCCGGGGCGCAGGTCGCCGCGCTCCTCGGCGTCGAGGATCATCTGACGGGCCATCCGGATCTTCGCGCTGCCGGTGGGGTTGTACATCTCCAGCTTGAGCAGCAGCCGGGCGCCGTGGTCGGCGCGGGCCAGCTCGAACAGCGGGGTGTATCCGATGAGGTCGGAGATCCGGCTGACCACCGGGGGTCGGTGGAGGGCGTCGGTCATGGCAGGGGCTCCTCGGGGCAGAGCGGTGGGGGCGGGTCGGCCGGGTCAGACGGCCGGGCGCTGGTCGAGCCGCCAGCGCAGTCGGCCGCCCCGGCCGTGCAGGACGACCTTGGGCGGGAGCGGCAGGTCGTGGAACGGGGACTCGTTGGAGTCCATCTGGTAGCCGGCGGTGTTGGGGTAGACGAGCAGGTCGCCGATCCGGGGCCGGCGGGGGAAGGCGATCTTGCGCCAGCTGAGCAGATCGGAGTCCAGGCAGCTGGCGCCGCCGACGCAGGCCCGGTAGGGCCCGTCGTCGGTGGTGGGCGGCCCGGTCGGTCCGGCCGGGCTTTCGCCGTCGGCCGGTTCGGCCGGCAGCAGCGCCGGGTCGGGCAGGTACTCGCTGTTGAACCACTGCTCGGACAGGCTCAGGCTGGTGCCGTCCACGGTGACGATGCCGTACCCGGCACGGTCCTTGACGCCCTGGACGCGGAACACCGAGGAGCCGGCCCGGTCCAGCAGGGCGCGGCCGGGCTCCAGCAGGAGCGCCACCCCGGCCTCGCGCAGCCGCTCGGCCAGGGTGGCGCCGGCCCCGCCCGGGCGGGCGGCGAGGACGGCGCGCAGCGCGTCGGCGCCGGCGACGGGGGAGTGGTACGGGTAGAAGTCACCGGGCGTGAAGGACCTGTCGGCGTGGTAGTGGCCGGGGCCCTGTTCGGCGAGGAAGGCGGCCCAGTGCCCGGCGGCGGTGTAGTCCACGGCGAAGCCGCCGCCGATGCTGATCCGGTCGGCCCGCAGACCGAGGGCGCGGGCCCGGCGGCAGAGGTCGACCAGCTCGCCCGCGAGGTCGGCACGCGGCCGCACCTCGTACCCGGAGAGGTGGAAGCTGAAGCCCTCCATCCGGAGCCGGTCCCCGGCCGCCGCGCAGCGCAGCAGGGCCGCGTCCAGCTGTTCGCCGTCCAGGCCGAAGCGGCTGCGGGGCTGGGCCGGCGGGTGGCGGCGCAGCAGGACGCGGACCGGCCGGGGCGCGTCGAGCTCCAGGACGCGCTCCAGTTCGTCGGGCGAGTCGACGGCGATCAGCGAGCCCTGCAGGGCGGCCGTGCGCAGCAGCCGGTCGGCCTTGGCCGGCCCGGTGACCACGAGGTCCTCGCCGCGGACGCCGTGGCCGAGGGCTTCGCGCAGTTCGCCGTGGCTGGCCACGTCCACCCCCGCGCCGGTGCCGGCGCAGCGCTCGGCGAACACGGCGGCCTTGTTGGCCTTCTTCGCGTAGTACACCCGCCCCTCCACCCCGGCCTCGGCGAGGGCGGCGCGGAAGGCGGCGAGGTTGGCGTCGAAGCGCTCGGGCAGCAGGTAGTGGAACGGTCCGCCGAAGGCGTACGAGAGGTCGTGCAGCAGGCCGTCGCGGTGGATGCGGCCGGCGAGCGGGTCGGGGTGGGGCGGGAGGGTCAGCGCCACAGGGCGACCTCGGTGCCGAGGCCCTGTGCGGCGGCGAGCTGGGCGAAGCGGTGGCCGAGGGCGATGTCGGTGACGACCAGTCCGCTGTTGTAGGCGAAGATCCGCTGCCCGGGCGCGGTCCGGCCGGGGGCGGCTCCGGAGAGGACGGCCGGCAGTTCGGCGTCGACGGCGGGCAGCGCGCCGTCGGCGTCCGCCAGGTCGGTGCCGGTGACCCGCATCTGGGCCTCGCTGGTGGCGATCACCCGGTCGGCCCGGTGGAGGGTGGAGGGGGCCAGTCCGTGGCCGACCAGGATGCCGAGCGCGCCGGGCCTGAGCCAGTCGGCCTCGACGGCCGCGGCGGTGTGACCGCCGGCGGTGGCCACGATCAGGTCGGCCTCGCCCGCGGCCCGGCGCAGGTCGGTGACCAACTCCGGTTCCCGGCCCGGGAAGTACCGGGTGAGCCGGGCGCGGACGGCGGCGATGCCGTCCGGGTGGGTGCCGGCGAGGAGCAGGCGCTCCAGCTTCGGCAGGGCGGTGAGCAGGAAGGGCAGGGCGAGGCGCCCCTGGGTGCCGGTGCCGATGACCAGCGCGGTGCGGGCGTCGGGGGAGGCGCACTCGCGGGCCAGCAGGGCGGAGACGGCCGGGGTGCGCAGCGAGCCGATCCGGCCGCAGTCCATCATCGCCACCGGCAGGCCGGTGACGTCGTCGTAGAGGGTGAGCGTCGTGTAGTAGTGCTGCCGGTCGCGGCTCTCGTGCAGGCCGTGCTTGTACGAGGTCTTGACCGCCACGACCTCGCGCACGCCGTCGCGGCCGAGCATGGCGTAGGAGACGGAGTGGCCGTCGGTGGGTTTGACGGTGAGTTTGCGCGGGTTGTCGGAGCGGCCGGCGGCGAGGGTGCGGTAGGCCTGCTCGACGGTGTCGAGGACGTCGGAGAGGCCGATGTCGATGCCGGCGAGGTCGCTGGTGCTCAGTACGCGCAGGGTGGTGTCGTCCCGGTGGTCCACGGGGGTCCCTTCGATGGCGGAGGCGGGGCGGAGGGTTCAGACGGCCCAGGCGGTGACGGCGGCCTGGCCGTAGCCGTGTTCGTCGTGCTCGGCGAGCGGCCGGGTGGGGCGGCCCTCGACCCGGACCGAGGCGCGCTTGAGCCACCGGTCGGTGCCGTCGTAGCGGGCCCGGAAGGGGACCCTGCCGTGGACGACGATGTCGTTGTCGACGACCAGCACGTCACCGGGTTCGAGGCGCACCGCGACCGAGACCCGGGCCAGTTCCTCCGCCAGCCGCCCGTACGCGGCCCGCCAGGGCCGGTCGGCGGTGTCGAGCGGGGTGTAGGCGGGGTCGAAGCGCAGGGTCAGGCCCTCGGGGGAGTCGAAGAGGGTGGGCACCGGCGCGAGGCGGCCGGCGAACCGCTGGGCCCCGCTGTAGGCGTCGTCGGGCAGGATCGGCGCCACGGGCCGCTTCAGCCGGTCGAGGTCCGCCTCGGCGAGTGCGGTCCGGCGGACGCTGGCCGCGGTGGTGGCGACGCGGTCGTGGTTGCGCAGGCAGCACAGCAGCAGCAGGTGGGCGCGGCCGGGGTGGAAGGCGTCCTCGGTGTGCGGGGTGAGCAGGACGCTGCTGGAGGCGCCGGTCTGCTCGTTCTCGTGCCCGGGCGAGGGGAGGATGTCGTGCACGAACCGGCCGTCCTGCTGGCCGTCCCAGGCGATCGGGGTGCCCATCAGCGTGGAGACGAGCAGCAGGACGACGTCCCAGACCGCGCCGGCGCCGCCGACGGTGGACCAGTGACCGGGCGTCGGGCCCAGCCGGTCGTCGTCGACCCGTAGACCGCGCAGGACGAAGAGGCCGTCGTCGGTGTCCACCGGGCGCAGCGCGTGGCGGAGTCCGGCGCCGAGCCGGGCGCCGGCCGTGGGGAGTGCGGCGAGCAGGCCGGGGCTGGTGGCGGAGCCGTGGCGGGTCAGCAGTTCGGCCGCGGCGGCGGTGAGTTCGTCGACGTGGGCGGCGTCGAGTGGGCGTACCGGGGCGGGGGTGGTGGACACGGGGGCACCTTCCATGGCGCGGGCAGGCGGCGGGGCGGGGCCGGCTCGGGTACGGCGCGGGGCATGGCTCGGGCAGGGCGGGGAGCGTGGCTCGGGTGCGGCTCGGTGCGGCCCGGGGGCGGCGGGAGCCGGGGACTCGGCCCGGCGCGGCGACGGCGGCCGGGCGACGACCGAAACGTAGCAACCGATCTTAGGTAAGGCAATCCTTACTTGAAACTCTGGCGCAGTTCCGCAGGGCCTGATCGGGCGAGGGGGTGCACGAAGGGCCCCTTGGGTGCTGCGGCTTCGCGCGGTGGGGTGAGTTGACCTGCCGTCGGCGCGGGGGTTGCCCTTGCGTTAATTGTTCGATGCCGGGTTGCGCGATGGGCAGTTTTTAGGATAGGCAACCCTAAGAAAATCCTGCTTGACCTGGAAACGAGGAACAACGACGTGAGCGTCACCAGACGAGAGCTGCTGTGGGCCACCGCCGGTATCGGCGCGGCCGGGGCGCTCGCCGCCTGCGCCGGCAGCAAGGGCGGGTCCGGGTCCGCGGCGGGTGTGGCGTCCGGCTCCGCGAACGAGCAGCCCCGCACCGGCGGCACCCTGAAGGTCGGTGCGCTCGGCCGTGCCTCCGCGATCACCCGCGACCCGCACGGCACCCAGGCCAACGAGAGCGACTACCTGATCATCAGTCTGCTCTATGACACCCTGACCGTCCCCGGCGACAAGACCAACACCGCCGCCCGGCTGGCCGCCTCCTGGAAGCCGTCCGAGGACCTCAGGACCTGGCGCTTCACCCTCGCCGACGGCGCCACGTTCCACGACGGCACCCCGGTCACCGCCGAGGACGTCGTCTGGTCGCTCAAGCGCCTGCGCGCCACCCCCTCCGGCAAGAGCCGCCTGCCCGGCATCCAGCCCGAGGGCATCCGGGCCGAGGACGCCCGGACCGTCGTCCTGGTCTCCGACTACGCCAACGCCGACCTGCCGCTGCTCACCCGGCTGACCACCTTCGTCCTGAAGAAGGACACCAAGGACGACGCGCTCGCCGGCGCCCCCGGCACCGGACCGTTCACCCTCGACTGGTACCGAGACGGCAACGCCCGCCTGGTGCGCAACGACAACTGGTACGGCGGCAAGGTCCTGCTCGACGCCGTCGAGGTACGGATCTTCGAGAGCCCGCAGGCGATGGCCAACGCCCTGCTCGCCGGCCAGATCGACGTCGCGTCCAACGTCGGCGCCGTCGCGGCCCGCACCGCCGAGACCCGCAAGGACATCCAGATCCTGCGCCGGCCCAACGACATGGCGATGCCCATCGTGATGCGCGCCGCCGACGGGCCGTTCGCCGACGCGAAGGTCCGCGAGGCCCTGCGGCTCTCGGTGGACCGCGACGCCATGGTCAAGCAGGTGCTCTCCGGCTACGGCACCGTCGGCAACGACATCCTGGGCACCGGCGACCCGGCCTACGCCAAGGACATCCCCCAGCGCAAGCGGGACCTCGACCGGGCCAGGCAGCTGCTCGCCGAGGCCGGCTTCGACACCGCCAGGACGTACGACCTCATCACCACCGAGGACATCGCCGGCCTCGCCGAGTCCGCGACGCTCTTCGCCACCCAGGTCCGCGAGGCCGGGGTGAGGATCAACGTGGTCAAGCAGGACTCCAAGGTCTTCTGGGACGCCACCTGGCTCAAGGCCCCCCTCTACACGAGCTACTGGGGCACCAACGACTCGGTCGTCTTCTTCGCCTCGAAGACGATGCTCTCCGACGCCGGCCAGAACGAGGCCGGCTGGCAGGAGCCCTCCTTCGACGAGGCCTACCGCACCGCCATGGCCACCGCCGACGAGGCCGCCCGGACCACGCTGCTGCACCAGCTCCAGGAGATCGAGTACGCCAGGTCCGGCTACCTGCTCTGGGGCATGGCGGACGGCATCGACCTGGCCGGCTCCGCCGTGCGCGACCTGCCCAGGCTCCCCGGCTACGGACGCGTCCAGCTCGAGAAGACCTGGCTGGCCCGTTGACCCCGGCCCCGACCGCCGGGGGCGCCGCCGCGCCCCCGGCACCGCCCCGGGCCGCCGGGCCGCTGCCCGGGCTGGGCCGGGCCGCCTGGCTCGCCGCCCGGCGGCTCGCCATGCTCACGGTGCTGCTCGCCGCGGTCTTCGCCGCGATCGAACTCCTGCCGGGGGACGCGGCCAACGCCACCTCCGAACGCGGTGAGACCGCCGCCGACATGGCCGCCCGCCGCGCCGCCCTGGGCCTCGACCGGCCGGTCGTCGAACGGTTCTGGGACTGGATGACCGGCCTGCCCGCCGGCGACCTCGGCACCACCGCCCACGGACAGCCCGTCACCTCCGTCCTGGCCGGCCCGTTCCCCAACACCCTGCTGCTCGGCACCCTCGCCCTGACCGCCAGCATCCTCGGCGCCCTCGCCCTCGGCAGCTGGGCCGCCCTGCGCCCCGGCGGCCGGACCGACCGGACCATCGCCGTCCTCTCGACGGCCGCCTTCGCGCTGCCCGAGTTCGTCCTCTCCGTCGCCCTGCTGCTGGTCTTCTCGCTCTGGACGGGCTGGCTGCCCGCCGTCACCCTCACCGGCGCCGACGGCACACCCGTCTCCTGGGACATGCTGCTGCTGCCCGCGCTGGCCCTGGCCGTCCCGCAGATCGGCTGGAACACCAGGATCGTCCGGGGCGCCCTCGCCGACCAGGCCGCCCTGCCCCACGTCCGGGCGGCCGTCCTCGACGGCCTGCCGC
Source organism: Kitasatospora sp. NPDC087315 (assembly GCF_044744345.1). Classification (NCBI taxonomy): domain Bacteria; kingdom Bacillati; phylum Actinomycetota; class Actinomycetes; order Kitasatosporales; family Streptomycetaceae; genus Kitasatospora; species Kitasatospora sp. NPDC087315. The sequence goes on from NZ_JBIUYD010000025.1 coordinate 49,873, forward strand.
GCCACCGGATCCTCACCCACCACATGCTGCCCGGCGCCCTGCCCGCCATCGCGGTGAGCACCGCGACCTCCGCCGGGATGCTGCTCGGCGGCGCGGTCGTCGTCGAGACGCTCTTCAACTACCCCGGCATCGGCGCCGTCCTGTCCGGTGCCATCGCCGACCGTGACACCCCCCTCGTCGCCGGAGTCGTCGCGGCGACCGGAGCCGCCATCAGCATCCTGCTGCTGCTCGCCGACCTCGTCCGCGAGCGCGTCCTGCGAGAGCGCCCATGACCGTCGAGACCTCGTCACCCCTCCGGCCCCGTCGGATCCGCCGGGCCCCGAAGACCGTGCGGGCCCCCGGGGCCCCGCCGGCCCCGAAGCGCCGCGGCCGGCGCTCGCACGCCCTGGTCAGGGCGCTGCCCGCCCTGCTGCTGACCGCCCTGGCGCTCACCGGCCCGCTGTGGGCCCCGCACCGCGTCGACGTGCCGGTGACCGCCCCCTACGCCGCCGCCGACGGCGCCGCCGCGCTCGGCGGCGACCAGCTCGGCCGGGACGTCCTCAGCCGGCTGCTGCACGGCGGCGCGCCGCTGATCGCCACCGCGCTCGCCGTCGCCGTCCTGGTCACCGGCGCCGCCACGGTGATCGGCATCCTGGCCGTCCTGCGCCCCCGGCTCGGCCGGTGGGTGGAGCGCGCCGCCGACCTCGCCATCCTGCTGCCCGCCGTCCTCGGCATCATGCTCATCGGCCTCGCCTGGCCGGCCGGCGGGCGCCTTCCCGTCGCCGCCGCGGCCACCGTCCTCGGCATCCCCTACGCGGTGCGGGTGGTGGCCGCCGCGGCCGCGCCCGTCGCCGCCAGCGGCTATGTCGAGGCGGCCGCCGTCGGGGGCGAACGCCTCTGGTACCTGATGGTCCGCGAGGTGCTGCCCAACCTGCGCGCGACCGTCCTCGCCCTGTTCGGCCTGCGCTTCGTCGAGGGCGTCTACGTGGTCTCGGTCGCCGCCTTCCTCCAGCTCGGCCCCCAGCCACCCGAAGCCGACTGGGCGCTGATGATCCGTGAGAACGCCCCCGGCATCATGCTCAACCCCTGGGCCGTCGGCGCCCCCTGCCTCGCCATCGGCCTGCTCGCCGTCAGCGTCAACCTCGCGGCCGACGCCCTCGCCCCCGCCCGGACCACCCCGGAGACCGCCCTGTGACCGCGACCGACCCCACGGACCGGGTCACCGCCCGGGTCGCCGCACTGTCCATCGCCCTCGACGACGGCACCCCGCTGCTCGCCCCCACCAGCCTCACCCTCGGCCCCGGCCGCGTCCACGCCGTCACCGGGCCCTCCGGCGCCGGCAAGACCACCCTGCTCCGGGCCCTGGCCGGCGCTCTGCCACCCGGCGCCGCCCCGCCCGGCGGCACGCTCACCGTCCTCGGCCACGACATCCTCGCCCTCCCGGCCGAGGAGTTGCGCCGGCTGCGCCGCCACCGCCTCGCCTACCTCGGGCAGGACCCGGGCTCCGGGCTCAACCCCCGGATGCGCGTGGCCCGTCTGATCACCGAGACCGCCGTCGACCGCAGCGCCGAGGCGCTGCGCGAACTGCTCACCCAGGTCCGGCTGCCCACCGACCAGCAGCTCGAACGCCGCCGCCCCACCGCCCTCTCCGGCGGACAGCAGCGCCGCGTCGCCCTCGCCCGCGCGCTCGCCCGCCGACCCGAACTCCTGCTCCTGGACGAGCCCACCGCGGGCCTCGACCCGGCCCTGCGCGACGAGATCGCCGACCTGCTGCGCGAACTCGCCCGCCGCCACGGCATCGCGGTCGCCCTCTCCAGCCACGACGCCGCCTTCGTGGCCCGCTGCGCCGACGAGGTCCTCGTCCTCCGTCCGGCGGGCCGGGCCCCCGTGGGCGCGGCCTCCGTGCTGTCGGCCGTCGGCGGGACCGTCAAGCCTGGCCCTGGGGCCGCGGTTCCGGTCGGCGCGGTTCCGGTCGGCGCGGGTTCGAACGGTGCCGGCCCGGACCGTGGTCTCGGCGCCCACCGGATCGACGCCCATGTCGGCGACGGCCGCGGGCGCCGCCGGATCCTGGCCGGCCTCGACCTCCACCTCGCGCCGGGTACCTGCACCGGCATCACCGGGCCCTCCGGCGCCGGGAAGACCACCCTGGTCCGCGTCCTCGCCGGCCTGCACCCGCCCACCGCGGGCACCCTCACCCTCGACCGCGCCCCGCTGTCCGGCTCCCACCACACCCGCACCCGCGACCAGCGCCGCCGGATCCAGCTGGTGCCGCAGAACCCGCTCGGCGCCCTCAACCCGGCCCGCACCGTCGGCGCCACCCTCACCCGCCCGCTGCGCCTGCACCACGCCACCCCGCACGAGCAGTGCGCGGACCGGGTCGCCGAACTCCTCGCCGCCGTCGACCTCCCCGCCGAGCTGGCCGCCCGTCACCCGCACGAGCTCTCCGGCGGCCAGCGCCAGCGCGTCGCGATCGCCCGCGCCCTCGCCGCCGAGCCCGACGTCCTGCTCTGCGACGAGGTCACCTCCGCCCTCGACGAGGCCACCGCGGAGGGCATCATGGCCCTCCTCGGCCGCCTGCGTGCCGACCGCGGCCTCACCCTCGCCCTGATCAGCCACGACCTGCCCCTCGTCCGGCGGCACGCCGACGCCGTGGTCATGCTGGGCGACGGGCGGCCCGAACCGGTCGGCGCCGGCCGGTGAGCCCGGCCCGCCCCGGGCCGGCGGGCCCGGCACTCAGCCGGTGGTGGCGGCGGGCGCGGCGGTCCTGGCCGGCCGGTGGCCGGCGGCGAGGGGGAGCGGGGCGCCGCTGCGGGCGGTGAACTCCAGCCGCTCCAGCAGCTCCGACGGTGGGACCGCGACGACCCGGCAGGCCGCGTGGCCGCGGCAGTGGCGGGTGACCGAGCCGTGCAGCAGACGGTCGAGCCGGCCGTGGCCGCCGGTGCCGACCACGAGCAGGTCGTCCGGGCCGGTGACGGCCGCCACCAGGGCCGGGCCTGCGTCGCCCCGGACCACCAGCGGGCGGATCACCAGGTCGGCCGGGTAGCCGCCGAAGGTCTGCTCGAAGGCGGTGTCCAGGCGCCTGCGGGCCGCGTGTTCCAGCTCGGAGAGCGGCCGCAGACCGCCGCCGTCGGCCGGCGTCCAGGCGGCGACCGGGACGAGGGCGGCCCCGCGCCTGGCCGCCTCGCCGACCGCGCGGTACAGGGCCGCGAGGCTGCTCAGCGACCCGTTCAGTCCGACGATCACTCGGGTGGGGTCGGCCATGGCCGCTCGCCTCCGTCTCGATGGTCCGGTATGTCCGGTGCTTCCGGTGACTCCAGTGAACCCGGGGCCGGGCGCGCGGGCGCCGCCGCTGACGGCACCATGACGCCGGGCACCGGGTTCTTGACGGGCCTTTGACAGGGGCTTTGGCGTGGACGCGGGCCCGGCGTGTCCGGCCCGGGTACGAACCGGGCCGGCAGGTCGATGGCCTTGATGCCGAGGGGCGGCAGGACCGGCGCCGTCCTTGAGGGCACCCCCGTGGACGGGCTCCGGGCCGGGCGGCTCCCCGGGGACCGCGCCGGGTGGACTCAGACCGGGTGGACTCAGACCGGGTGGGCGGCGCGGCGCGTGGCGGCCGGTGCGGGCGTGGAGGGCGTGGGGCGCTCGTCGGCGACGGGCGCGGCGTACGGCAGCGGCACCGGTTTCGGGGCGGCGGCGGCCAGTTGGGGGTCGACGGTCAGGATGGTGACGCCCAGCGGTTCGGCGAGGGCGCGCAGGGCGGGCTCGGCGAGCGCGATCCAGGGCTGGTCGGGACCGAGGACGGCGGTGAGCCGTTGCTCGGTGGTGAAGGCGACGGCGGTGCGATCACCGAGCGGCGTGCGGAAGAGCCGGGCGGTGTGGCCGAGCCGACCCGGCCGGACGGGGACCAGGAGCCGTCCGGCCGGGCCGGGTCGGGAGGGTTCGGGATCGTCGGGGAGCTGGCGGTACATGGCGGCCTCCGGTCGGAAGGGGCGGTCTGGGCGAGATACTGCGGGCGGGCCGCGGCGGGCGGGCTCCGCCCGCCACCGTGGATCGCACGACGACCGTATGCCCGCCCGGTCGGGGGCCGCGCCAGGCCTGACACGTTCTTGATCCCCACGGACCGGGCCCTGACGGGGCGCTGACACCGGAGAGCATCGCGCACCACCCGCTCGGGCAGGGCCGGGGCGGGAAAGCCGCCGCCGTGTCAGGAAGCCGTCAAGGACGGCCGCCGACGCGTAGGTCACGCGTCAAGGCCGGGTGCGGTTGGTGTGCGCAGGGTCTCCACTGGAACCGCGGGTCCGGGACCGGGTCCGCGTCCCCGTGGAAGGAACCGTTCGCCATGAGTGACACCCAGGTCGTCGTCGCCGTCGAGAAGCCGCAGCTCCGGACCGTGCGGGAGACCGTCCCGCCGCGCCGCCGGATGCCGGTGGCCGCCTTCGCCGGGCGGTCGGAGGAGCCGGACGAGCTGGCCGAGCCGAGCCCGGCCCCGGCCTGGTCCGAGGCCGACCGGCGCCGGACCAGGGCGGCACACTGCCGGATCGCGATGCGGTACGAGGACTGACCGCGTCCTTCCCGTCCCCGCCGCGTGGGGCGGCCGGTGCCGTCCGGTTCCGCGACCGCCCCTTCCGTTCCCAGCAGGAGCACCCGCCATGCCGCAGCTTTCCGCCCGCCCGACCGCCGTTCCGACCACCGTCTCGGCCACTGTTTCGACCCCGGCTTCGACCCCGACCGCCGCCTCCGCCCTGGTACCCGTACCCGCTCCCGTACCCGTCGCCTCCCGACCGGACGGCCCCGGCCTCCCCGGCGGCTCCACCGGTCTGCTCGGCGGCCCCTGGCCGGCCTCGGCACGGGACGGCTCCGACGGGGAAGTGCTGGTCGGCGGCGTCGGCCTCGCGGAGGCCGCCGAACGCTTCGGCACCCCGCTGTACGTGCTGGACGAGGGCGAGGTACGGGCCCGCGCCCGGGCCTACCGGCGGGCCCTGCCGCACGCCGACGTGCTCTACGCCGCCAAGGCGTTCCTCTGCAGCGCGATGGCCGACTGGGTGGCCGAGGAGGGCCTCGGCCTGGACGTCTGCTCGTCGGGTGAACTGTGGCTGGCCACCGCGGCCGGGTTCCCGGCGCAGCGGATCGTGCTGCACGGCAACGCCAAGTCCCCGGAGGAGCTGCGGCTGGCCCGCCGGATGCGGGTCGGCCGGATCGTCATCGACGGCCCGGCGGAGATCGCGCGGCTGGCGGCCCTGGTCGCCGGGGACACGCCCCAGCGGGTGCTGGTCCGGGTCGTGCCGGGCATCGCGGCCGGGCACCACGCGGCGGTCCGTACGGGCGTCGGCGGCCAGAAGTTCGGCTTCCCGGTCGACGGCGGCGACGCGGCCGACGCGATCGCCCGCGTGCTGGCCCAACCCGGGCTCGAACTCGCCGGCCTCCACTGTCACCTGGGCTCCCAGATCACCGAGGTCGAGCCGTACCTCACCGCCGTGGACGCCCTGGTGCGGCTGCTGGCCGAGGTCCGTGAGCGGCACGGTGTCGAGCTGCCCGAGCTGGACCTCGGCGGCGGCCACGGCATCCGTTACCTGCCGGAGGACCGCGAACTCGACCTGGCGGACTTCGCGGCCCGGGTGACCGACCGGCTCTCCGCCCGCTGCGCCCGGGCCGGTCTCGCCGTGCCGCGCCTGGTGGTCGAGCCGGGCCGGGCCGTCGCCGGCCCGGCGGCGGTCGCCGTCTACCGGGTGCTCTCGGTGAAGCACACCGCCGACGGCCGGTACTTCGCCGCCGTCGACGGCGGGATGAGCGACAATCCGCGGCCCGCCCTGTACGGCGCGCCGTACACCGTCCGGCTGGTCGGGCGCCGCTCCGCCGCCGAGCCGACCCGGATGGACGTGGTCGGCCGGCACTGCGAGGCCGGTGACGTACTGGTCCGCGACGCCGGGCTCCCCGCCGACCTGCGGGCCGGCGACCTGCTGGCCGTCCCGGCCGCCGGCGCCTACCAGCTCTCCATGGCCTCCGGCTACAACCTGGTCGGCCGCCCGGCCGTGGCCGCCGTCCGTGACGGCCGGGCCAGGCTGCTCATCCGCCGGGAGACGGTGGAGGACTTCCGGGCCCGTGAGGTCGGCCGCTGACCGGCGCGCGGGCCCGGCCGGATCCGTCGCTCCCGCCGGGCTACCCCCGGAACGCCGCCGGCCGCTCCGGGGACGCCTCGGCCAGGGCCTTGGTGACGCCCCCGACGTCGGCACGCAGGCCGTAGACGGGCGTGTCGGGCTGCTGGCGCCAGGACTCGTCGATGCCGCCCGCGTCCACGGTGTCGAAGCCGAGCTCGTCGATCAGCGCGCGGACCACCCGCTTGGCGGCCTCGTCGTCGCCGGCCACCGGCAGCGCGATGCGTTCCGGGTCGCCCTGGGGGCGGGGCCGGTCGAGGATGTCCTGGGCGTAGGTGCCGTTGAAGGCCTTGACGACGGCGTGGCCGATCTGCCGCTCCGTCCAGCGGCTCTCGGTCAGGCCCTCCTCGATGGCGGCGATCCGGCCGTCGCGCTGCTGCGGGTAGTAGTTGCCGGTGTCGATCACGGCGACGTTCTCCGCGGCCTCGTCGAACAGCCCGGACGGCAGGTCGGGCACGTTCTTCAGGGGCACGGTGACCACCACGACCTGGGCGCCGCGCGCCGCCTCGGCCGCGGTGACCGCCGTCGCGCCGGTCTCCTCGACGAGCGCGGCCAGGGTCTGCGGCCCGCGCGAGTTGGCCACCGAGACCTCGTGCCCGAGGGCGCTCAGCCGCCGGGTGAGGTTGCCACCGATGTTGCCCGCGCCGATGATGCCGATCTTCATGGGACGTCCTCCGGGAGATGGGTGTGATCCGGTCTCGCCTCAGGCCCAACCACACGGGCGGCCCGTCCATTTCCGCCCGGCACGATTCGTTCGGGAGCCCGTCGGTGAGCCCGGGCCGCCGCGCCGGGGCGGCGGCCGGCACTCCCACCCGGCGTCCGCGGCCGGCCACCGTGGACCGATCCACCCACACCACAACCGACTTCCCTTGAACCGGTGGAATCCGGCCGGGTGATCCGGAACGATGGCGCGATGGACCACGATCTCGGCCGCCTGGGCCACCGGGAGTTCGAGCACCTCGTCCAGGCGCTCGCGAAGCAGGTGCTCGGGCCCGGGGTCAGGGTGTTCGGCGACGGGAAGGACGGCGGCCGGGACGCCGCGTTCCATGGCCCGGTGGCGTACACGTCCCACGGCGGCGCCTGGGACGGCTACGGGGTCGTGCAGGCCAAGTACCGCGGGCGTTCGGGCGGCAGGCCCTCGGACGCGGCGTGGCTGGAGGGCGAGATCCGCAAGGAGCTCCGCGACTGGACGGCGCCCGGGTCCGCACGGGGCGCGCTCCCGGAGTACCTCCTGTTCGCCACGAACGTCCTCCTCTCGGGGGTGCCCGGCAGCGGCGGCATCGACCGCATCGACCGCTTCATCGGAACGGAGGCCGCGCGGAGGGGCATCCGGCTGACCGGCTGGGCGGTCTGGCACCACGACGAGATCTGCCGTTTCCTCGACATGTATCCCGGAATCCGCCAGAGCTTGGGCGGATTCGTCGTCCCGGGTGATGTCCTCGCCCACCATCTGATGGGTCGACAGAAAGTCTACAGGGAATCAGAGTTGACTGAGCTGATGAGGACTCAGGTGGCTGCGGGACTGGTGGCCGACCGATGGGTGCAGCTGGGGCAGGCCGGAGCCGGGCCCGACCGGGGCAAGATCGGCCTGGGCCCGGTGGCGGTCGATCTGCGGGCAGACCGGGTGGGCATCGTCGACGGCGACCGGACCGTCCTGGCCGCCGGGCATGTGATCGGGCGGGGCGACGCGCCCCTGCGGCCCTCCGTGCGGACCATCGGGGAGGCGCGGCATGTCCTGCTGGTCGGCGGCCCCGGCCAGGGCAAGAGCACGCTGGGCCAGTTGATCTGCCAGGCCTATCGGGTCGCGCTCCTGGACGGGGACGACGACCTGCTGCCGGCGCCGGCCTGCGAAGTGCTGCAGTCCCTGCGCCAGGACCTCGCACGGATCGGCCTCCCCGTGCCGCGTACCCGCCGCTGGCCGTTGCGGATCGCTCTGCGCGACTACGCGGAGGCCCTGCTGCGCGATGCGCGTCTCGGTCTGCTGGAGTTCCTGGTACGGCAGTTGAAGCAGCACTCACCGGATGTTACGGAGGCGGTACTCGTTCGTTCGCTGCGCGTCGTGCCCTGGATCCTGGTTCTCGACGGTCTCGACGAGGTGGCGCCGCGGCGGACGCGCGAGACCGTTATGGACCGCGTCCTCGAATTCCTCGTCATGGCCTGCTCCTTGGACGCGGACCTCCTGGTGGTGGGAACCACGCGGCCGCAGGGGTACAACGGTGAGTTCCACCAGGGCGACTTCGAGACCCTTGAACTACGGGAACTCACGAGAGAGGAGTCGCTGCACTACGCGGGCGGACTCGCCCGGGTGCGTCACCACGACGATCCCGACATGTACGACACTGTGGTGAAGCGCATCGAGTCAGCCGCGAGCGATCAGGACACCGTGCGGCTCATGCGGTCGCCGCTCCAGGTGACGATCATGTCCTTGCTGGTCGAGAAACGCGCCAGGATGCCCCAGAACCGCTACGAGCTCTTCGACGCCTACTACCAGACCATCTACGACCGGGAGGCCGGGAAACCCGGGCCGACCGGTCGATTGCTCGCCGAGAACAGACTTCATGTGGATTGGCTGCACCAACACGTCGGTCTGGTCCTGCGGTCAAGGGTGGCGGTCACGGAGCCCGGGGAGTCGCTGACGCTGCCGGAGGCGGAGCTGCAAGTCCGTGTTCGGCAGCGACTCCTGGAGGAGACCTGCGATCCCGACCGGTCGCGGTCGCTGGCGACGGAGCTGATCGAGGCGGCCACCGATCGGCTCGTCCTGCTGGTCGCCCCCCAGCCCGGTGTCGTCGGCTTCGAGGTCACGAGCCTTCAGGAGTACTGTGCTGCCCGCGCGCTCCTCTTCGGTCCGGACGCGGAGATCGTCCCACGTCTCGGCGATCTCGCCACGGACCAAACCTGGCGCGACGCTTGGCTGTTGGCCGTAGCGGGTCTCTTCACCCACCGGCAGCACCTGCGTGCCGACCTCATCACCGCCCTGCGTGAGCTGGACGCGCGCGACCAGGTGACCATGGCCCTGCGTCCGGGAGCCTGCCTCGCACTGGACCTCCTCGACGAGGACCTTGCCCGCCAGCACCCCCGTCACCACAATCTGCTGGCGCAACACGCAGCCGAACTCATCGGCGGCCCAGCCGGCTTCACGTCCTCCTTCAGGAACGTGTCGCGCAGCCTGGCGAAGGCCGCGGCCCGCAGCGAGCAGGCTCGGCTCTACCTGGAGAACGCCGCCAGGATCGCACTCGTCGGGCGGGGCGTCCACACGATCTTCGCCTTCCGTACTGTCGCCCTGTGGGCGCACCTGACCGGCCCACTGCGGCCGGTGGCGCGGAGTCTGCTGTCGGAAGCGGTCCTGAGGATGGCCCCTGAGCAACTGGCGGCGGCCAGGACCCTCGTCGCGCGGGAACTGCCATGGCTGTCCCTGCCGGGGCTCTCCGGGTACACCCCGTCCGGTGCCGATGGCCGCACCAGCCTCGCCGCCTTTCTGGTGGATGCCCCGTCGTCTGCCGCGCGGGGCGATGCCGAAGCCGGGAAGATCCGTGAGTGGATCACCAACTGGCTGGCGGGGGAGTGGTTGTCCGTCGAGGTCGTCGACGGCGTTCCTGTGCCGCTCGTCTGCGACGAGTACGGCCTGGGGCTGGAGTACTACGGGGACTGGCGGTGGCTTCCCGACGTACAGCAGGCCTGTGTCGATGCCGCCGCCGCGCTGTCGGAGGCGGGGTGGAGCGTGGTGGCGGCGTTTCACGAGGTCCTGGAGATGACCTTCTCGTTCGAGGTCGCCCTGGAGCCCGTTGTTGACGGCATCAGCTGAGTGCGTCCGAGTTCCTGCTCTCCCCGCGCTCCTCGTACATCACCGCCCAGGACTTCGTGGTGGACGGTGGCCTGGTGACGGCCGTCCCGGCAGCCTGACCGGCGACCGGCCCGACCGCCGGGGCCGTGGGGTGCAGCCTGGTCCTGACAGGGCCAGGCTGCACCGGCGGCCGGCGGGGACAATCGTCGTATGAGTACCGCGATCAGCCTGAGCGAGTTCCTCCGGACGCGCCGCGCCCGGCTCCGGCCCGAGGACGTCGCCCTGCCGGACTTCGGCGGCCGCCGCCGGGTGGCCGGACTGCGCCGGGAGGAGCTCGCCCAGCTCGCCGGGGTGAGCGTCGACTACTACACCCGGCTGGAACAGGGCCGGGTGGGCAACCCGTCGGACGCCGTGCTCGACGCGCTGGCCCGCGCGCTGCTCCTCGAACCGGACGAGGCCCGCCATCTGCACCGGCTCGCCCGCCCCCGGCCCGCCCGCCGGGCGGGCCGTACGCCGTCCGCCCCGCAGCGGGTCCGGCCGATGCTGGCGCGGCTGCTGGCCGAGCTGTCCGACGTGCCGGCCATGGTGATGGGCCGCCGGATGGACGTCCTGGCCTGGAACCAGGCCGCCGTCTCCCTGTTCGGGGACTACGGCGCGCTCGCCCCGGCCGAGCGGAACATCCCCCGGATCACCTTCCTGGACCCGGCCTCGCGGGAGCTGTACGCGGACTGGACGGCCTGCGCCCGCGAGAACGTCGCCTTCCTCCACCTGGAGGCCGGCCGCCGCCCCGACGACCCCCGGCTGGCCGAGCTGATCGGCGAACTGTCCATGCGCAGCGCGGACTTCCGCCGCTGGTGGGCGGAGCATCCGGTGCAGGACAAGACCTCGGGCCGCAAGCGCTTCCGGCACCCGCTGGTCGGCGAGCTGGACCTGGTCTACGACACGCTGCGCCCGGCCGACGACCCGGACCAGGCCCTGATCACCTACGCCGCCGAGCCGGGAACCCCGTCCGACGACGCTCTGCGGCTGCTCCTCTCCTGGGCCGCCGCACCGGAGGTCCCGGGCCCGGTGAGCGGGGCGGGGGCCGATCCGCGCCGACGCTGACCGGCTGCCCGGCCGCCCGGCCGCCCGGGCGGCCAGGGCGTGGCGGGTCGGCGTCGGCGGGTCAGCGCGCGGAGCCGGAGCGCTCCGCGCTGCGAAGGAGGACGGGGAGGGCGGCGGCCAGGTTGCCGTGCTGGTCGGCGAAGGGGAGCCGGAGGTGGTGGCGGAATCCGTCGACGGCCGAGAAGGCGGGGCCGGGGACGATCAGGACGCCTGCGCGGCGGGCGAGTTGGGCGGTGGCCTCGGCGTCGGCTCCGGGGAGTTCGACCCAGAGGGCGGAGCCCCCGGCGGGGTGTTCCCAGCGCCAGTGCGGTGCCTCGGCGGTGAGCAGCCGCTCGGTCGCGGCGAGGCGTTCGCGCAGTTGGGCGCGGCGCCGGGCGCGGGCCTCGGGCAGCCCTTGGAGCAGCCGGACGGCGAGCAACTGCTCCACCACCGGGCAGGAGAGGTCGACGGACTTCCGGATCTCGGCCAGGCGGTGGATGACGGTGGTGGAGGCGCGGATCCAGCCGAGCCGGAGGCCGCCCCAGAACAGCTTCGAGAGGGTGCCGATGGTCGCGGTGGCGGCGGTCGGCAACTGGGCGGCGAGCGGGACCGGTGCGCTGTCGTCGCGCAGGGACAGCTCCGCGTAGGCGTTGTCCTCGACGGTGTAGAGGCCGTGTTCGGCGAGGACGGCGGCCCAGGCCCGGCGGGTCCGCGCGCTCATGCCGAGGCCGGTGGGGTTGTGGACGGACGGCTGCAGGTAGACCAGGCGCGGGCGGATGTGGCCGGCCAGCCGGGCCAGGGCGGCGGGGCCGTCGCCCTGCGGGCCGGGCGCGCCGTGCGGGGGCAGCGGGACCAGGCGGGCGCCCCGGGCGCGCAGCGCTTCGAGGGCGCCGCGGTAGGTCGGGTCCTCGACGACCACGGTGTCGCCGGGCTCGACCAGCCCCTGGGTGATCAGCCAGAGGGCCTGCTGGGATCCGGCGGTGACCAGGATCTGCTCCGGTGAGGTCGGCAGGCCGGCCGCGCGGTGGTACTCGGCGAGCTGTTCGCGCAACTGCGGCAGCCCGTAGGGGAGGTAGCCGTCGTCGGCGAGCGCGGCGGTGAGGTCGCGGCCGGACAGCGCGTCCAGGGCGTCCGCGACGGCGGGCAGGCCGTCCAGCGCGCCGCTGGAGAGGTCGAGGGTGCCGTCCCGGCTGCCGAAGCTGGCGAGCCGCCCCTCGCTGGCGGGCTCGCCGACCGCCCCGGAGGCGCGCAGCCGGGAGCCGCTGCCGTGCCGGCTCTCCAGCCGCCCCTCGGCCTCCAGCAGTCCGTACGCGGCGGTGACCGTGGAGCGGCTGACGCCCAGCGCGGTGGCGAGGGCGCGCTGGGAGGGCAGTACGGTGCCGGGCCCGACGTCGCCGCGCTCGGCCAGCTCGCGCAGGGCGTCCGCCAGCAGTCGCGGCAGCGCGTCCGAACCGCCGCCGGCCCAGCCGGTGAGCAGGCGCGACAGGCGGGTGGGGGGAATCCGGTCCATGCCACCCATCATGCCCCGCAGCTGCGGCGGAGCCGGGCCGGGCCGGGCGCTGCGGGGCCGGGCCGGACACCGTCCGACGGCGCAGGCCACTTGGCCCCAAGTGGTCTTTGCCGCCCTCCGGGCCCGGCCCGATGATCGGGGCATCGTCCGTTCAAAGGAGCAGGGACATGGCGACCGTCGTGCTGGTCGGGACACTGGACACCAAGGGCGCGGAGTACGCGTGGCTCGCCGGGCGGTTGCGCGAGGCCGGCTGCGAGGTGGTGGTCGTCGACGCCGGTGTGCTGCCGCCGCCGGCCGGTACGCCCGCCGGTGACATCGGCGCAGAGGCCGTCGCCCGGGCGGCCGGGCACGACCTGGCGGCGCTGCGCGCCGGCGGTGACCGCGGTGCGGCGGTGGCGGCGATGGCCGAGGGCGTCGAGCGGGTCGTCGGCGACCTGCACCGGGAGGGCCGGCTGCACGCGGTGCTGGCGGTGGCCGGCAGCGGGGGCTCGTTCATCGCGGCCCGGGCGATGCGGGCACTGCCCGTCGGTGTGCCCAAGCTGCTGGTCTCCACCATGGCGGGCGGGGACGTCGCGCCCTACGTGGGCAGCAGTGACATCACCATGATGTACAGCGTGGTGGACGTCGCGGGCATCAACTCGGTCTCTTCCCTGATCCTCGGGAACGCGGTGGCGGCGGTCGCGGGCATGGCCGCCCACCACGAGCGGGGCCTTGCCGGCCCACAGTCGCAGGGGCGCCGGCTGGTCGGCGCCAGCATGTTCGGGGTGACCACGCCCGCGGTCGACGCCGCCCGCGCGCGGCTGGACGAACTCGGTTACGAGGTCCTGGTGTTCCACGCCACCGGGGCCGGTGGGCGGGCACTGGAGAAGCTCGCCGCCGGCGGCTTCCTGGCCGGAGTCCTGGACCTCACCACCACCGAACTCGCGGACGAACTGGTCGGCGGCGTGCTGAGCGCCGGGCCCGACCGGCTCACCGCCGCCGGGCGGGCGGGCGTTCCGCAGGTGGTCGCGCCGGGGGCGCTGGACATGGTCAACTTCGGCCCCCGGGAGAGCGTTCCGGAGCGTTTCGCCGAGCGGCACCTGCTCGTCCACAACCCCACCGTGACGCTGATGCGCACCACGGCCGAGGAGATGGCGGTGCTCGGCACCACCATCGGGCAGAAGCTGGCCGCCGCCCGCGGCCCGGCGGCGGTTCTCTGGCCGCTCGGCGGGGTGTCCGCGGTGGACGCGCCGGGCGGGCCGTTCCACGACCCGGACGCCGACCGGGCCGGGCTCGCGTCGCTGCGTACCGCGCTGGCGGGCGGCGCCGTCGAGCTGCGGGAGGTGGACGCGCATGTGAACGACCCGGCCTTCGCCGTCGCGGCCGCTGACCATCTGCACCGGCTGATCACCGCTCAGGACCGTGCACAGGGCCGTTCGCCCGCCCTGGCCTGAGCCGTGGCCCGGCCTGAGGCGCGCGCCGGCTTGAGGTGCGCCGGCCTGAAGCGCGCGCCGGCCCGAAACGCCGTCGCGCCGATGCCTGAGCCGTCGAACCGCCGAACCGTCGAAACCACTGGGCCCGGCCCGTTCCGCGCAGCCCGGATCCACCCGACCGAAGAGGAGCCCCACCCGTGAACCGCACCGAAGCCCTGGCCCGACTGACCGCGCAGGTCACCGCCGGACGGCCCGTCATCGGGGCCGGCGCCGGTACCGGCCTCTCCGCCAAGTGCGCGGAGGCCGGCGGCGTCGACCTGCTGATCATCTACAACTCCGGCCGTTACCGGATGGCCGGCCGCGGTTCGCTGGCGGGCCTGCTGCCGTACGGCGACGCCAACGCCATCGTGCTGGAGATGGCGGGGGAGGTGCTGCCGGTGGTCCGGGAGGTGCCGGTGCTCGCCGGGGTGTGCGGGACCGACCCCTTCCGGATCATGGGCAACTTCCTCGACCAGCTGAAGGCCGTCGGCTTCACCGGCGTGCAGAACTTCCCCACGGTCGGGCTGTTCGACGGCAAGTTCCGGGAGAACCTGGAGGAGACCGGGATGGGCTTCGGCCTGGAGATCGACATGATCCGCCAGGCCCACGAGCGTGACCTGCTCACCGCCCCGTACGTGTTCGACCCGGAGCAGGCCGCCGAGATGGCCCGGGCCGGCGCGGACGTCCTCGTGCCGCACGTCGGGCTCACCACCAAGGGCTCCATCGGTGCGGCCACCGCGCTCACCCTCGACCAGGCCGCCGCCGCGGTGCAGGAGATGCACGACGCCGCGAAGCGGGTCAACCCGGACATCATCGTGCTCTGCCACGGCGGGCCGATCGCCGAACCCGAGGACGCCCGCTACGTCCTGGAGCACACCTCGGGGATCGCCGGCTTCTTCGGGGCCTCCTCCATGGAGCGCCTCCCCACCGAACGCGCCATCACCGAGCAGGCCCGCGCGTTCAAGTCCCTCCCGCTGGGCTGAGCCCGGGGCCGGGCCGGGGCCGGGCACCAGGTGCGGCGAGTGCCGTGCGTGGTGCGCCGGCCCGCTTCAGCCGGCGGCGGCCGGAGCCGCCGCCGGCCAGGCGCGGGTGTCGTCGAGGCTGCGCCCGAGCGGGGTGGGCCGGACGCCGAAGGCCTGCTCGAACGCGGTCGAGTCCAGTATCTGGGCCTCGGTGTGCTGGTAGAACATCTCCGCGTACTCGGCCACGAACTGCTCGTCGAAGGGGCCGCCCAGCTGGAACTGCTGGCGGACGCCTACGGGCTGCACTGACGGGTCCGGTCCGCCCCGCCCTGGTCCGGGCGGCGGGCGCCCGTGGTGGTTCGGCCGCTCAGCGGTCGGCGGCACCCGGTTCGCCGGGCGTGCCCGGTGCCTCCGATGCCCCCGCGTCCTCCCGGTCCTCCCCGGTGTTCCGGTCCTCCCCGTCCTCCTCGGCCCGCCGTTCGGCCGCACGGACCTGCTCGTCGAACGCGTCCGCGCCGATCCGCTCGACCGTGGCCCCGTACCGGGCGGCGAGCTCGTCGGCCGGAGCCGGGGACGCCTCCCTGAGTTCCAGGACCAGCAGCGCCGCGCCGGCCGGGACGCGGGGGGAGAGCATGATCAGGCCGGCGCCGGTGGTCGTGGCGCGGCCCTCCTCGGCGGCGTTGCCGAGCGCGGCGCCGGCGGCGAACCCCAGCAGCGCGCCGATCGGGCCGCCCAGCATCCCGACCAGGCCGCCGACCAGTCCGGAGCCCACGGTCGCCACGCCCGCCCCGCGGGTGAAGCCGTCCCTGGGCTCCAGCAGGCCGTCGGCGCCGCGCTCCAGCACCGCGGCCTGACGGAGCCCGGGCAGCTGCTGGGCCTCCTCGAAGGCCGGGTGGCACGCGGCGCTGTCCCGGAAGGTGAGAAGGACGACGTTGTGCAGGTCGGTCATCGTGCTCCGATCGGGTCGGCGCAGGGTCTTCCACGGACCTCCATCGTGACCGGAGCCGCCGAGCGGTGCCACAGGAAGGCGGCGTCGCAGGAAAGGCACCGATCTCCCCAGGGCGCGCGGGTTCAAACGTCATGCCCGGTTCAACCGCTCGTCATCGTTCGGAATTCGGTCAGGTGCATGGCGACTCCGGCAGGGCCGGGCCAGCGAAGGTGCGCCGTCGGCGTGCGGAAGACGGGGCCGGGGCGGGGGCGGAACGGTTCGGCGATCCTGGCCGGAACTCGAACGGGTGAATTCCTGAGACCTGGTGTGACGGGTGGGGCGCTGGGAGGATCCGGAGCTCAGCGAGTCCGTACCGGACTCGAACTCCTGTAGGAGGCATCATGCAGCCCACGGCGGAGCAGGTTCGCGCGCTCAAGGACGAGGACTTCCGACTGACCCTCGGCCAGGGCCACCAGGCCCACCCGGCAGGCGACCCGGCGGGCGAGGTGTACGTCACCGCGGCGGTGCAGTCCAGCACCTGCGGCTCGCCCTCCAGTTGTGCGCGCATCTGTAGCTTCTGAGCCACCGGCTCACGAGGCGTCCCCGGTGCCTGCGCCGGGGGCGCCCCGCCCCGCTGCCGAGGGGCCCCCGACCCGACTCCGACCGAGCGGAACCGAGCAGAACCGAACAGAGAGGCGGCCCAGCCCGTGGTCGACGCGTCCGAACTCCGACGGGCTGCGGCCCTAGCCGTACCGCTGGCCCGGCGCGGCCGGGCGGGGAGCGGTGCCGCGTCCGGGCCGGAGCCCGAGGACGCGGGCGGGCGGGTGGAGCGGGCCGCGCGGATCCTCGACCGCTGGCGGGCCCAGCCGCCGTTCGACCGGGACGGCTGGTTCGAGCGCCGGCTCGCCGCCGACGGGCTCGACGCCGACGCGCTGCGCGCCCTGCTCGCCGAGACCCCCGAAGCCCTGGCCGCCCGCCTCGGCCGGACCGGGGCGGGCCCCACGGCGGACTCCGGGGCGGGCCCAGAAGCCGACCCCGAGCCGTGGGTCGAACACCTCGCCGCCGCCTTCGAGGCGTCCCCGGCCCCCGAGCCGCTGGAGATCCCCGAAGACCACGCCTTCGCCGCGCTCGCCGCACCCCTGCTGGCCGCCGCCCGCGATCGCCTGTGCGCGGGCATCGCCGCCCTCGCCGCCGAGTCCCCCGAAACGGCCGCGCTCGGCGCCCCCGAGAGGCTCACCGCGCTGGTGACGCCCGCACTCACGGCCTCCGCCCACACGACGGCCGTCCGCACCGTGATCACCGAACTCCACGTCGCCCGGATCGCCGGCGGGCTGACCGGTGACACCCCCGAAGCGCGGTACCGCGGCTTCCTGGACCGGATCACCGCGCCCGAGCAGGCGCTCCTGCTCCTCGCCGAATACCCCGTCCTGGCCCGCCGCCTCACCGTGGCCGCCGAGCAGTGGACGGAGACCGGCCTCGCCCTGTTCCGCCGCCTCGCCGCCGACCTCCCCGCGATCTCCCGCACCTTCGCCGACGGCCGCCCGCTCGGCCGGCTCACCGAACTCACCACCGGCCTCGGCGACCCCCACCGGGGCGGCGCCACCGTCTGCGGGCTGCGGTTCGAGCACGAGGGGCACACCACCCGGATCATCTACAAACCACGCCCGCTCGGCGCCGAACTGCACTTCCAGCAACTGCTGCGGTGGATCAACCCGCGCCTTCGGCTGCCCCTCCTCGACCTGGCCTACCTGGCCGGAGACGGCTACGGCTGGACGGCCCACGTCACCGCCGAACCAGCCCGCGACCAGGACGAGTTGAGCGCCTTCTACCACCGGGCCGGCGTCCTCGCCGCGCTGCTCCACCTCCTCGACGCGGTGGACTGCCACGCCCAGAACCTGCTCGCCGTCCGCGACCAGCCGGTACTGATCGACCTGGAGGCACTGCTCCACCCCGACCTGCACGAGCCCACCAAGGACCTCTCCGAGTCCGAACGCCTCGCCCGCCACGACGCCCTGCACTCGGTGCTCCGCTCCGGCCTGCTGCCCGAACGGATGTGGGACGAGAACGGCAACGGCGGCACCGACCTCTCGGCGCTCGGCTGGGACCCGGACACGCTGCCGCCGCGCGCGGTGCCCGTCCTGGCCGGCGAGGGCACCGACGAACTGCGCCTCGAATACCGGCGGATGCCCGTCGAGGCGGCCGGCAGCCGCCCGGTCCCGCCCGGGCAGCCGCTGCGGCCCGCCGACTTCGCCGCCGAGCTGGAGGCCGGCTTCACCGAGGCGTACCAGGTGCTGGCGGGGGAGAAGGAGCCGGTCCGTGGGCTGCTGCGGGCCTTCGCGGCGGACGAGACCCGGCTGCTGCGCCGCGACACCCTGGAGTACCGCAGCCTGCTGACCACCGGCTGCCACCCCGACCTGCTGCGCGACGCGCTGGACCAGGACCGTCACTTCGACCGGCTCTGGGCACTCGCCGCCTGGGAGGACCACGCGCTCGCCTTCGTCGAGCACGAGCGCGCCGACCTCTGGCGCGGCGACGTGCCGGTCTTCACCATCCGCCCGGACGGCGTGGACGCCCGCGCCGCGAGCGGGGCCGTCATCCCCGGGGTCGCGGCCCGGCCCGCACTGGAGCTGGCCCTCGCCAAGGTGGACCGGCTCGGCCCCGAGGACCTCGCGCGCCAGGTGCAGCTGCTGCGGCTCTCCGTGACCACGGCCGACGGAGCCCGCGAACCGCGCCGCCCGGCCGCCGCACCGCGGCATGCCGCGCCCCGGCACACCGCACCACAGAACGCCGCACCACAGGACCCCGCAGCGCTCGACCGGCTGCGAACCCGCGCCCTGGCCAAGGCGGTCGAGGCCGGTGAGCAGCTGCTGCGCGAGGCGTACCGGGGGCGCGCGGACCTCGCCTGGGCCGGTCCGAACTGGGCCCCGCCCGGCCGCTGGGCCCCGGCCGAACTCGGCCCGGACCTCTACAGCGGAACGGCCGGCGTCGCGCTCTTCCTCCACCAACTCGCCCTGGCCGGAGGCGATCCGGCGCACCGGGCCGCCGCCCGCGCGGCCGAGACGACGCTCCGCCAGCAGATCCGGCGACGGGCCGACCGGCTCAGCGGCGGCCTGGCCGGCACCGGCGGCCTGCTCTACACCCTGGCCCAGCTCGCCGCCGACCACCCCGACGCCGAACTCGACGCCCTCGGCGAGCTGTTGGTCGCCCGGGCCGCCGCCACCGCGGGCGAGGACACCTGCTACGACCTGATCGCGGGCAGCGCGGGCACCATCGGCGGCCTCGCCGCCTGGGGCGCGGTGCGCCCCGGCCCGGCGGTGACCGACGCACTGGCCCGCTGCGCGGAGCGGCTGGTCGTGCAGGCCCGGCCGCACCCCGAAGGCGGGACCGGCTGGCTGCCCGCCACCCTGGCCGACGCCGTGGACCGCCCGCTCGCCGGGTTCGCCCACGGCGGCTCCGGCATCGCCTGGGCGCTGGCCCGGGCCGGACACCTGCTCGGTGACGCCCGGCTGCCCGAACTCGCCCTCGGCGCCCTGGAGTACGAGCGCACGCTGTTCGACCCGGCCGCCGCCAACTGGCGTGACGTACGGGAGGACGGCACGCCGGAAGCGCCGTCCCACCCCGTTCTCTGGTGCCACGGCGCGGCCGGCATCGCCCTGGCCCGGGTCGAGCTGGCCGGGCTGCTCACCGGTCTGCCGGACGGCGAGGGCGAGGTGCTCCGCAAGGAGCGCGACACCGCCCTGGACACCGTGGTCCGACACGGTTTCGGCCTCAACTTCTCCCTCTGCCACGGCGATTTCGGCAACCTGGAACCCCTGCTGATGGCCGGCGGCCACTGGCGCGCGGCCGGCCTGCGGCAGGCCGGCGCCACCCTGGACGCCCTCGACCGGCGCGGCTGGGTCTGCGGCCTCCCGCACGGCGTCCACAGCCCGTCCCTGCTGGTCGGCCTGGCCGGCATCGGCCACGGCCTGCTCCGCCTCGCCGCCCCGGACACCGTCCCCGCCGTGCTCGCCCTCCACCCGCCGGTCCGTTGAGGCGTATCTGAGGCCCGCCGCTCGTCGAGTGGTCGGCGGGAGCCGAACGCCGAGGAGGGCCCTGCGGTAACCGCAGGGCCCTCCAACCACTATGACGTCATGTCAGCTGGTCTTGTACTGCGTGGTGACGGTCGCCCCGCTGAAGCCCTGCTGGGCGTAGAGGCTGAAGTACACCCAGCCGGACGGCGGGTTGGCGATGGTGAGGCTCTCGCCGTTGCCGGGGTTGGCGGACTTCTTCAGGTAGGAGCCGGTGGTGGCCCAGCTGCCGCCGTTGTAGTAGAGGTCGGCGTTGCCGGTGCCGCCGCTGCTGGTGATGGTCAGCTCCTTCACCCCGGCCGGCAGGTTCAGGAACATGTAGCTGTAGTTGCCGGTGGTGGCCGCGACGCCGTCCCGGCGGCAGTTCTGGTCGAACTGGCGGGGGTCGGCGATGGTGCAGAGCGGGGCCTGGACGGGCGGCACGGTGCCGCACTTGTCGGCCGCGCAGGCGGTCAGCCAGGTGGCGAAGTCGGCGTCGTACCGGGTGCCGATGGTGCTGGTGAGCAGCGTGCGGGCACCGGCCCAGTCGCCGGCCCGGTACTTGGCGAGCACCGCGTCCACGTCCTGCGGGTGCGACTGGAGCATGTAGCGCACCGCCAGGTAGCCCCACTGGTAGATCCGGGTGGAGTCGGCGTTGTCATAGGTGGTGTCGAAGAGCTGGCTCAGCTTGTAGGTGCCCTTGCCGGCCTCGGCGACCGCCTTGTCGTAGTGCTCGTTGCGGTAGCTGTACGAGACGTACTCGGCGAGCCCCTCGACCCACCAGATGGTCGGGGTCACCATGCCGGCCTCGAAGTCGCCGTACATGTCGTAGCGGCCGTCGAGGTAGTGGGTGTACTCGTGGTTGAGGTTCCAGATCTGGAAGTCGGGGCGCAGCCAGTCGGCCTCGTGGGCGATGAAGCGGGCCTGGTTGCCGGCCTTGGCCGGGTCGCCCTCCTCGTACATGCCGCCGTTGTCGACGGCGATGTTGTACATGTTCCAGGCGTAGAGGGTGTACTCGTAGTAGTCGTGGAAGACGACGACCTCAAGGCTGGTGTTGACGTCGTTGGCGACCGGGCCCTTGTCCTTGACCACCTTGTGGAAGAGCGCGTCCTGGTTGATCAGGCTGGTGCAGGTGTCGGCGAGCTGGGCCGGGGTCATCTGCTGCGCGCGGATGCGCAGGTTGGGGTTGCAGGTGTGGTCGACGGTCAGCACCAGCGGGACGAGCCGGGTGGGCAGGTCGCAGATGCCGTAGTAGGAGCAGTTGCCGGTGTCGCGCTTCTCGGCGTACCAGACCAGGTTCATGGTGAGCGGGCCGGTGGCGCCGACCAGCGGGTAGCGGTTGATCAGGTCCTTGACCAGCGGCCGGGCCTGGGGCTTGAGCGGGGCGGAGTTGAGCAGGTTGCCGACCTGGATGCCGATGTCGGTGGCGAGGTCGCTGCCGGTGAGCATCGAGCTGTTGCGGGTGACGAAGGAGGCCATCGTGGTGGCGAAGCCCGGTCGGCCTGCAGGGCGGCGGTGAACTCGGGCAGCTCGACGCCGCGTTCGATGACGGTCTTGGTGTTGGCGACGGCGTCGTACATCGCGCCGGTCCAGGAGCCGGTGTAGTCGGTCAGCAGGCGCTTGACGACGCCGGTGTAGCGGGCGTTCTCCTGGGCGCTGTCGATCAGGGTGACGGCCTCGGCCAGCGTGGCACCGTTGGCCTGGCTGACGTCCTTGCTGTGCGGGGCGGCGAAGAAGGCGTCCAGCGCGCCGCGGATGGAGGTCTGGAGCGCGGTGCCGTACGGGCCGACGACGTCGCCGTGGTGCCACTGCACGTAGTAGCCGGCGCGCAGGAAGAGCACCAACTGCCCGGCGGAGGTGGAGTTGTCGCCGGGGTAGCCGGTGGCGGTGTCGCGCAGGGCGTCGGCGACGGAGACCATCTGGGCCTCGCGGAAGGCGTTCTTGGCGTCGTCGCCGGTGAGGTTGAACAGCGTGTTGACGCAGTCCAGTCCGGCGGCCTTGACCTGCTGGACCAGCGCGCTGCCGGACTTGCCGGTGAAGGCGGAGACGTCGCAGGCCGCGGCGGTCGCGGAGGGGGAGGCCGCGAGGTTCCTGGGGGCCTTGGCGGCCGGGGTGGTGGCCGGCTGCGGGGCGGCGGGCCTGTCGGCGTCGGCCGAGGCGAGCGGCCGTCCGTCCGGCTTCGCGTCGGGGGACTTGGGGACCGGGATCGCGCGCGGGGCGGCCGGGCGGTCGGCGCCGCTCGTGCCGGCGGTGCTGCCGGGGCCGGCCGTCGGGACGGGGGCGGCCTGGCTCCGCGGGGCGAAGAGGCCGAGGGCGAGGAAGAGTGCGACGGCCAGCGCCAGCACTCGGCCCGCCTGGGCCGTACATATCCGGAAGGGGCGCATCTGTGGGGGCCTCCGGGGCCGTTGAGGTCGCGAGTTGGGGGGGTGCGACCAATTGATGTGTGACATGTAAAATGGCACATGTCGCCGTGTGGCGGGAAGGCCTGGGCGAGGATTGCCCTCCGGCGAAACCGAAACGTTGTCAGATGCGGCCCGCGGTGGCCGGGGAATGGTCGAGCACGACCCGAGCGGGGTCAAGTGGGGCTCAGGCCACGGAGGTTCGGGCCTCCGGGGTCAGCGCGGCGTACTCCAGCGGGGCGGACGGGTCGATCGACAGGTTCGCGGGGGCGGGCGCGGCGCCGGCGCGGACCAGCAGGTCGCCGATGGCGGCGACCATGGCGCCGTTGTCGGTGCAGAGCCGCAGCGGCGGCACCCGCAGGGCGACACCGGTGGCGGCGCAGCGCTGCTCGGCGAGCGCCCGGACCCGTGAGTTGGCCGCGACGCCGCCGACCACCACCAGGGTGGAGATGCCGTGGTCGGTGCAGGCGCGGACGGCCTTGCGGGTGAGCACGTCGGCGATCGCCTCCTGGAGGGCGGCGGCCGCGTCGGGGACGTGCGGCTCGGTGCCGGCCGCGCGATGGCCCTCCACCCAGCGGGCGGCGGCGGTCTTGAGGCCGGAGAAGGAGAACGCGTACGGGTCGTCGCGCGGCCCGGTGAGCGGGCGCGGGAGCCGGACGGCGCCCGGGTCGCCGTCGCGGGCCGCGCGGTCGATGGCGGGCCCGCCGGGGTAGGGCAGGCGCAGGATCCGCGCGACCTTGTCGAAGCACTCGCCGGCCGCGTCGTCCAGGGTGTCGCCGAGGTGGACGATCGGGTCCCGGGCCAGGTCGCGGACCAGCAGCAGCGAGGTGTGCCCGCCGGAGACGATCAGCACCACGCAGGGGTCGGGCAGCGGTCCGCCGTCCAGCGTCGCGGCGGCGACGTGCCCGGCCAGGTGGTGCACCCCGTACAGCGGGACGCCGAGCGAGAAGGCGTAGCTCTTGGCGGCGGCCACCCCGACCTGGAGTGCCCCGGAGAGCCCGGGGCCGGTGGTGACCGCGACGGCGCCGACGTCGGCCAGGGCGAGCCCGGCCCGGTCCAGCGCCTCGCGGACCACCGGCGCCATCGCGTGCACATGGGCGCGGGCGGCGATCTCGGGCACCACCCCGCCGAAGCGGGCGTGCTCGTCCATGCTGGAGGCCACCGCCTGCCCGAGCAGCCGGCCGTCCCGGACGAGACCGGCGCCGGTCTCGTCGCAGGAGGACTCGATCCCCAGCACCACCGGCGATCCCGCCACCGAAGCTCACCCGACCCATACAGCTCGTACTGCTCAGCAAAAGTAGTTGCACATATTGTGCAATAAGGTGGGCAGGGTCCGGGGCGGGGGTGCGAGGAGACGTGATGGGCGGCGCGGTGGCGGGCGGAGTCGGGTCGACGGTCGGGTCGGGGAGCGTGCCGCCGGCGCGGACCGAACGGGCCGGCGCGGCGCGGGCCTGCCGGAGCGGCCCGGACGTCGCGGAGGCCTGCCGGGAGCTGCTGCGCTCCGGCGGCGGCCGCTGCACCGGGCCCCGGCTGCTGGTGCTCGCCGCCCTGCGCGAGCACGGCGGCCATCTCACGGTGGCCGGGATCCACCGCCGGATCGCCGAGAGCGGCGCCTGCGTCAGCGTCTCCACCGTCTACCGCGCGGTCGAGCGGCTGGCCGAGCTGGACCTGGTGCACGGCGTCCGCGGCCTCGGCGGCGAGCTCAGCTACGGCCTGGTCGGCGAGCCGCACCACCACGCGCTCTGCGCGGTCTGCGGGGCGGTCTCCGAGTTCCCCTACGAGCTGCTGGCCGGCGCGGTGGCGGACACCGCCCGGCGGACCGGCTTCCGGCTGGAGTCACTGGTCGTCAACGGGGTCTGCCCGGACTGCCAGTGACGCGCCGCCCGCCGGGCCCCGGGGTGATGGCCGCGATCGGTTCGCTGAGGCATATGCTTCGTTATTGCAAGTGATACGCAATAGTGTTGTTCCGGCACGATCGCCATCGTTGAACTCGCCGAAAGGGGCCGTGTCCTGATGGGCACCTACTCGCTTCCCGACCTTCCGTACGACTACTCCGCGCTCGAGCGGGCGATGTCCGCCGAGATCCTGGAGCTGCACCACTCCAAGCACCACGCCGCCTACGTCAAGGGCGCCAACGACACCCTGGAGCAGCTGGCCGAGGCCCGCGACAAGGAGCAGTTCGGCGGCCTGGTGGGTCTGCAGAAGACCTTCGCCTTCCACCTGTCCGGCCACGTGCTGCACTCCCTCTTCTGGGAGAACCTCTCCCCGGAGGGCGGCGACCGCCCCGAGGGCGAGCTGGCCGACGCGATCACCGAGCACTTCGGCAGCTTCGAGGCGTTCAAGAAGCAGCTCACCAACGCCACCACCGGCGTCCAGGGCTCCGGCTGGGGCATCCTGTCCTGGGAGCCGCTCGGCCGGCGCCTGATCGTCGAGCAGGTCTACGACCACCACGGCAACGTCGGCCAGGGCACCACCCCGCTGCTGGCCTTCGACGCCTGGGAGCACGCCTACTACCTGCAGTACCGCAACGTCCGCCCCGACTACGTCACCCGCCTGTGGGACGTCGTCAACTGGCAGGACGTCTCGTCCCGCTTCGCGGCCGCCAAGACCGTCTGACCTGATTCAGGCGGCAGGAAGGTCCCGGACCGGTCGGGCGGTCCGGGACCTTCCCTGCGTCAGGGGAGCCGCAACAGCGTCGTCCGGTGCTTCCAGGCAAGCCGCAGGAGTGCCGCACCGGCGGGCTGCATCGGCTCCGTGCCGGTGAGGCGGTCCACCTGCTCAGCCGTGAACGGGATGCCCGCCGACCGCCCTGTCGCATCGTCCAGTCCGACGCGACGACCTTCCTCGTTGCCGGAGACGATGCGCCGGAACGTCTCGTCGAACAGGTCGGCGTCGAACACGGCCACGGTAAGCATGTCGGTGACGAAGGTCAGTGGGTCCATCCCGAGGCCCAGCCAGAACACCCGCAGGCTGCCGTCCTCACGCGCTGCGGTGAGCGTCTTGTCGAGTGGCCAGGCGGCGTAGTCGATGGGTGCCTTGTCGCTCCCGTAGTCCTCGGTGTTGCCGAGCAGTTCCTCGCTCAGCTCCCTGAGGATGGCCCGCCAGAGATCGAAGTCGTTCTCCTCGTTCCACGGTGCGTCGTGCGAGGCCTGGAACATCCCGACCGGCATCACCTGGTAGAGGCCGCCGCCACTGGCGACCTTCCCGGGGTCACGCCAGTGCAGCACGAACTCCGCGTCGCCGGTTTGACGATCGTGCCGGATCGTCAACGTGCTGGTGGCCGCCATGACGGGGCGGCGCGTGAGGTCGGTCGGATCGGCGATGGCGGCCCGGAAGGGCGTGGCGGCAAGGCTCACTGGCCCATCCGGACCCGCCAGGACGGCTGCGGCGTACTCGTGCGCAACGGCCTCACAGATGTTGATGACGTCGAAGTACTGGCCGCGCCCGAAGGTCAGCACCGGTCCGGCGACGGACGTCTCGACATCAAGCAGGCGGTAGCAGCTTCGGTTCTCGAACAGCCTGGGTTTGGCAAGATCCCGAACCGCGTCGGCGTAGCGGCGACAGGTCGTTCCGTCCTGCTGGCGCGGGCGGATGTGATCCAGTTCGGGTCCGCCACCGTCCACAGGTGCTGCGGGCGTGTCCGGCTGCCAGCGCAGTCGGACACGCTCCAGTGGCACCGGCTGCTCCGGAATCCAGTGCCGGCGGGCAAGCAGAGGTGTTCCAGGGACCAGGTGGTCGGGAGGGCTCTCGGCCAGGAGTCGGCTGGTCAAGGCGAAGCGGTGATCATTCAGGAAGGCTCGAACCCGCTGCCACTGTTCCCTGCTGTCCAACGAGTTCGGCCGGTCATCTGCCACGGGCGCGCTGGGCACGACGCTCCTTCTTTGTATACAAGTGCGACGACTCGTGCCCGGTTACGGACTGAGCAACCGGTCGCGGTACTTCCAGGTCAGAGCCAAGCATGCTGCGCCAGGCGGCGCCATGGGTTCGTCTCTGATGAACTGTGAGACGTTCTGTTCGGTGAAAGGGATACCACTTGAGATGTCCCGGCCGTTCCACTCGGTGACCGTCCCAGACGTCCACCGTCACACGGTGGGCGTGGACTGTTGCTGGTGGAGGCGATGGCGCATGCCTGGGGGTGGCATCCGGCGGGGGCGGGCAAGGTCGGGTGGTTCGAGTACCTGGAAACCTGCGAGGCGCCGTGCCCCCACACGTGGGGGCACGGCGCGTGACCTGCACTCTCCGCGCGAGGTGGCGAAACACCTCGCCGCTCTTCCGGGTGCGTGGTCGTGCCGCCTGCCACCGGACGGCAGCCGTCCGGTGGCGAGGGTCAGGTGGCGGCCGCCGCCTCGCGTCCCCGGCGGGTGCGGCGGTGGAAGATCTCGGTGAACGTTTGGCGCCAGCCGTGGGGGTCGACGTAGTGCATGGCGATCACGGACGCGATGACGGCGCCGGTCAGGTCGTTCTGCACCTCGGCCCACGAGTGGATGTCGGTGCAGGTGGTGAGTCCCTTCAAGCCGTGCAGGGCGTGCATGGCTTCGCCGGCTTCCTCGCCGACCTTTCCGATCTGAAGGGCTCTCAGTTCCTCCAGGGGCAGCTCGGCGCCGGCGACGCGGCACACGGCGGACAGCTTCTCGATCGCGTCGAAGAGATCTTCCATTGCCGTGACCCTTTCCTGGTTACCGGGTGGGTTGGGGTCGGCCAAGCTGGTGGACGGCCCATCCGTGGGTGCGCCACAGGTCGGCGTCCAGGACGTTCCGCAGGTCGATGACCAGCGGGTTTTGCACCAGCGACCGGAGCTCGGTGGGGTTGGCGTCGCGGAACTGCGGCCACTCGGTGCCGATCACGACCGCGTCCGCGTCGCGGGAGGCTTCGGCGGTGGTGTCGGCGTAGTCGAGTTCGGGGTGCCGGACGATTGCGGTCGCGTTCGCGTGCGGGTCGTGGACGGTGACCTGCGCGCCTCGGGTGTGCAGCAGTGAGGCCAGAGCGAGTGCGGGGGATTCGCGGACGTCGTTGGTGCCGGCCTTGAAGGACGCGCCCCACATGGCGATCCGAGCGCCGTTCAGGGGCCGCGCCAGGTGGGCTTCGACCAGGGCGGCGGCGGAGTGCGGCCGGTTCTCGTTGATGCGCTCGGCCGCCCTCAGCAACTCGGCGGCGTCGTTCGCGCCGAGGTGAGCGGCGGAGGCGGTGAACGCCCGGACGTCCTTGGGCAGGCAGCCACCGCCGTAGCCGATGCCGGGCTGCATTCCGCCGGCGCCGATACGCGGGTCCATGCCGAGGGCCCGCACCAGGGTGATCACGTCGGCACCGGCGGCGGTGCACATGTCCGCGACGGCGTTGACGAACGACACCTTGAGGCCGAGAAAGGTGTTCGCGGCGCCCTTGATCAGCTCGGCCGTCTCCGGGGTGGTGACGAACAGCGGGCAGCCGTCCGCCAGAATCGGCGCGAACACCTCACGCACGACGGCTTCGGCGTCAGGGCTGGTGAGCCCGGCCACCAGCCGATCCGGGCGAAGGGTGTCCTCGACGGCGTGGCCTTCGCGCAGGAACTCGGGGTTCCACACGACGTGGACGGCTTCGCCGGCCGGGGCGAGCCGCTGCACAAGCCGCGTCAGGTGGGCGGTGGTGCCGACGGTGACGGTCGACTTCCCGATGATCGTGCACGGCCGCGTCAGGTGCGTCGCGAGCGTCCGAGCGGCCCCGAAGACCTGTCCCGGGTCGTAGGACCGGCCGTCGGCGTCGATCGGGGTTCCGACCGCGAGGAAGTGCACGTCAGCGAACGCGGCGGCCTCGGCGATGCTGGTCGTGAACCGCAGTTGCCCGGAGCCGGTGTGTTTGGCGAGCAGTTCGGGCAGCCCGGCTTCGAAGATCGGGGCTTCGCCCTGGTTGAGCTGGTCGATCTTGGCTGCGTCGAGATCGACGCCCAGGACTTCGTGGCCGAGGTGGGCCATTCCGGCGGCGTGGGGGATGCCGAGGTGGCCGCAGCCGATCACGGAAACGCGCATCGTGGTCCTTGTCGGATGGAGTGGTCGCGGGGCGCGCGGGCGTGCGCGCTCCCGCGACGCTACCGGCCCGGCGGGGCCCAACTGACCGACATGTGATGGACCGTCACGCGGAGACGTTCGGCAACTCGCACAGCCGGCGCAGGGCAGGGATCGCGGCCTGCCGCACGACCACGTCGCCGGTATGGGCTCCCTCGATCGGGCAGGGCTTGAAGGTGCCGTTCTCCACCAGCCCTTCGGGGTCGACGTAAAAGATGCGCATATCCATCTCGCGGGCGCGCTGCTGGACCGCGCGCCGGTCTGCGTGCAAGCCGACGACCAGCAGGGCCCGGGCCTCGGGCAGCAGCGGCACCGGTGGGATCTTCTGGTCATAGCGGCGGACGAAGACCTCGGGCAGCCCGGCCCGCGCCGAGAGGCTGTCGAAGTTGTGCGTGATCACCGGGCCGACACCAAATGGCCGGTGGTGTGGAGGGCCTTGAGCGCGCGGTGCGCGGCCGTCGGCTCGGCCAGGAAGTATGCGCGGAACATCGCGACCAGGTCGGGTGCCTTGGTGTCGGCGCTGAGCAGCATCTCTGGGATCAGCGTGTCAGCCTCGTGGCTGAGGGTGAAAGCGTGGGACTGCGTCAGGGTGTTGTCGCGGCGGTCGGTGACCCGGTACACCTCGTGCAGGTAGTGCAGCGGCGGGATACCGGCTTCGATCGACGTGCCGCAGCCGACCTCGACCTGAAACGGCAGGAAGTCCAGGATCGGCGTCAGGTCGGGCGCGATCGTCGGCTCTCCACGTCGGTCCTTGATCCGCATGCCGCCCGCGAGAACGTCCCACGGCAGGTTCCGCACGGTGCGCGGAACCTTGAAGTCCTCCGAGATGAAGCACAGGTCGACGGACCGGAAGCCGGTCGGCGTGGGGCGCCCGGCACGCTCGTCCTGTGGGTGGTCGTCGTACTCGGCAACGGCGACCCGCAGGTCACCCTTCGCCCACACACCGTCGCCCTTCGAGCGCCACGCGCCCTGGTCGAGCCACATGCCGATCTGCCGCAGGTGTGTGGCGATCTCGTCGGCCGGGGCGGTGAAGGAGTGGAACAGGTACAGGTCCGAGAGGACCAGGCGCGTGACGGGGAACGTGTAGTCCAGCCCGTACTGGTAACGGTAGGCCCAACCGGGGGCGGTCGAGCAGACCTCCAGCAGGGTGTCCAGCGCGGTGTCCGACTGTCGGGTGTCCGCCTGTGCAAGGGCGATGCCGAGCAGCAGGCGGTTCCGCGCGGACGGCGTGAGGCTGGAGGTGTCGCCGATCGATTCGAACAGGCCGAGCGCCTTGCCGGGGCGGCCGGTCGATACGGCAGTGCCGACGGCCTGCGCGGTGACCGTGGCCGGCCCGAACGCCGTGCCGTTCACGGTCACGTCCCGGTCCATCCGGGCGGCGACCGCGTGGCCTTGGGACAGCAAGTCGTCGGCCCCATCGACGTTGCCCTGACGGGCCGCGACGACGGCGGCGAACGTGACGTGTCACCCGTAGGTGGCGAGCAGGCCGAGCTCCCGGTGCCCGTAGTGGGGTTCGATCGACTCGTACGACGCCCGTGCGGTCTCCTCCGCCTGGTCGAGCCGGGCATCCCGCATGTAGATCCACGACCGGCCGGACGCGACCATGGCCGAGCGGACGGTGTCGCCGGAGCGGTAGGTCTCCCATGCGGCGGTGAGCCCGGCCGCGAGCTCGGCCGGGGGCGGCGGCTGCACGTGGACGCCGACATCGGCGGCGGTGTCGTGGACGGCGCGGGACAGTTCGCGCGGCCGTGCCGCCTGACCGTACGACGAAGCGCCTCGACATCGCGTGCGAGTCGAGGCGCTTCGTGGACCTAGGAGGCGCCGAAGAAGCTGTCCAGGATCTGCTGGGCGGCCAGGCCGGCGGGGAGGGAGCCGGCGCGGACCTGGGCCTCCAGCTCGGGGGCCAAGCGCCGTACTTCGGGGTGTTCGTGGAGGCGGGCGTAGAGCTGGTCGTGGACCATGGCCCAGGTCCACTCGACCTGCTGGTCGCGCCGCTTCGTCGCCAGCGCGCCGGTGGCGTCGAGGACCTTGCGGTGCTGCTGGAGCCGTTCCCACAGCACGTCGAGTCCGGCGCCGTCCCGGCCGCTGCAGGTGAGGACCGGGGGTGTCCAGGGCGCGTCCGGGGCCTGCAACAGCCGCAGCGCGCCGGCGAGTTCGCGCGCGGCGGCGCGGGCGTCGGTCTCGTGCGGGCCGTCCGCCTTGTTGACCGCGATGACGTCGGCGAGCTCCAGTACGCCCTTCTTGATGCCCTGCAGCTGGTCCCCGGTGCGGGCCAGGCTGAGCAACAGGAAGGTGTCCACCATCCCGGCCACCGCCGTCTCGGACTGGCCGACTCCCACCGTCTCGATCAGCACGACGTCGTAGCCGGCCGCCTCCATCACCACCATCGACTCCCGGGTGGCCTTGGCGACGCCGCCGAGGGTGCCGGAGGTGGGGGAGGGGCGGACGAAGGCGTGCGGGTCGACGGCGAGGCGCTCCATCCGGGTCTTGTCGCCCAGGATGGAGCCGCCGGTGCGGGAGGACGTCGGGTCCACGGCGAGCACCGCGACCCGGTGTCCCGACGAAGTGAGCATCGTGCCGAAGGAGTCGATGAAGGTCGACTTGCCGACACCGGGCACACCGGTGATGCCCACCCGGACCGCCCCGCCCGCGTGCGGCAGCAGCCGCTGGAGCAACTGCTGGGCCAGCACGCGGTGGTCGGGCCGGGTGGACTCGACGAGGGTGACGGCGCGCGCGATGTGGGCGCGCGAGCCGTCCAGGACACCCGTCACGTAGCTGTCGAGGTCGATCGTCCGTGGAGGCATGCGATCAAAATCTCACAGCTCGTGGCCGAGGTCGGCGGCGAGCGTCCCCAGCAGGTCGTAGGCGGCGTCCGGGATCACCGTGCCGGGCGGGAAGACGGCCGTCGCCCCCGCCTCGTACAGGGCGTCGAAGTCCTGCGGGGGGATCACCCCGCCGACCACGATGGTGATGTCCTCGCGCCCGGCCTCGGCGAGTTCGGCGCGCAGCGCGGGCACCAGGGTGAGGTGTCCGGCGGCCAGCGAGGAGACGCCGACGATGTGCACGTCCGCCTCGACGGCCTGGCGGGCGACCTCGGCCGGGGTCTGGAACAGCGGTCCGACGTCGACGGTGAAGCCGAGGTCGGCGAAGGCCGTGGCGATCACCTTCTGGCCGCGGTCGTGGCCGTCCTGGCCCATCTTGGCGACCAGGATGCGCGGTCGGCGGCCCTCGGCCCGCTCGAACCGCTCGACCAGGTCGCGGGTGCGCTGTACGGAGGCCGACGGCCCCGCTTCGTCACGGTACACGCCGGAGATGGTACGGATCTGGCCGGAGTGCCGGCCGTACACCTTCTCCAGGGCGTCCGAGATCTCGCCGACGGTGGCCTTGGCCCGGGCCGCGTTGACGGCCAGGTGCAGCAGGTTGCCGTCCAGCGAGCCGCCGCGCTGCGGGCCCGCCTCGGCGGCCCGGGTCAGCGCGTGCAGCGCGCCCCGGCAGGCGGCCTCGTCACGCTCGTCGCGCAGCCGGCGCAGCTTCTCGATCTGGCGGGCGCGCACCGAGGAGTTGTCGACCTTGAGCACCTCGATCTGCTCGTCGCTCTCCACCCGGTACTTGTTGACGCCGATCACCGGCTGGCGGCCCGAGTCGATCCGGGCCTGGGTGCGGGCCGCGGCCTCCTCCACACGCAGCTTGGGGATGCCCGCGTCGATGGCCTTGGCCATGCCGCCGGCCGCCTCCACCTCCTGGATGTGCTGCCAGGCGCGGCGGGCCAGGTCGTGGGTGAGCTTCTCGACGTACGCAGAGCCGCCCCACGGGTCGATGACGCGGCAGGTGCCGGACTCCTGCTGGAGCAGCAGCTGGGTGTTGCGGGCGATCCGGGCGGAGAAGTCGGTGGGCAGGGCCAGCGCCTCGTCCAGCGCGTTGGTGTGCAGCGACTGGGTGTGGCCCTGGGTGGCGGCCATCGCCTCCACACAGGTGCGGGTGACGTTGTTGAACACGTCCTGCGCGGTGAGCGACCAGCCCGAGGTCTGCGAATGCGTGCGCAGCGAAAGGGACTTGGGGTTCTTCGGGCCGAACTCCTTGACCAGTCTGGCCCAGAGCAGCCGGGCCGCGCGCAGCTTGGCGATCTCCATGAAGAAGTTCATGCCGATCGCCCAGAAGAACGACAGCCGGGGCGCGAAGGCGTCCACGTCCAGTCCGACGTCCAGGCCCGCCCGCAGGTACTCCACGCCGTCGGCCAGGGTGTAGGCCAGCTCCAGGTCGGCGGTGGCCCCGGCCTCCTGGATGTGGTAGCCGGAGATGGAGATCGAGTTGTACCGCGGCATCTTCTGCGAGGTGTACGCGAAGATGTCCGAGATGATCCGCATCGACGGCTGCGGCGGGTAGATGTAGGTGTTGCGGACCATGAACTCCTTGAGGATGTCGTTCTGGATGGTCCCCGCCAGCTTCTCGGGCGCCACCCCCTGCTCCTCGGCGGCCACGATGTACAGCGCCAGGACGGGCAGCACCGCGCCGTTCATGGTCATCGACACCGACATCCGGTCCAGCGGGATGCCGTCGAAGAGCTGGCGCATGTCGTAGATGGAGTCGATCGCCACGCCCGCCATGCCGACGTCACCGGTGACCCGCGGGTGGTCGCTGTCGTAGCCGCGGTGGGTCGGCAGGTCGAAGGCGACCGAGAGGCCCTTCTGACCGGCCGCCAGGTTGCGGCGGTAGAAGGCGTTGGACTCCTCGGCGGTGGAGAACCCGGCGTACTGCCGGACCGTCCACGGCTGGTTGACGTACATGGTCGGGTACGGGCCGCGCAGGTACGGGGCGATGCCGGGGTAGGTGCCCAGGAAGTCCAGGCCGGCCAGGTCGTCCGCGGTGTACAGCGGTTTGACGCCGATGCCCTCGGGGGTGTCCCAGAGCAGTTCCTCGACGTCCTTGCCGGTGGCCTGCCGCCAGGCGGACCGCCACTGCCCGTCGGTGACGTCCGGGCCGGTGTCCCCGTCCAGCCCGATCTCGGTGAAGTCGGGGATCATCGCGCCACTCCGATCTCGGTGGTCTCGTCCAGGATCTCGTCCCGGGCCCCGCTCAGGATCTCGTCCTGGAGGGCGGTCAGCACGGCGACGGCGTCGCCGCCCGCGAAGACGAACTCGTCCACGCCCGCCCGCCGGTAGGCCTCCCGCTGTTCGCCCGGCCGCCCGGCCAGCAGCACCCGCCGGGCCCCGGCGGCCTTCAGCGCCGCGGCGACGGTCTCGGCGTGCTCGCCGTACAGCCGGTCGCTGGAGCAGAGGCAGGCCACCCGGGCACCGCTGGCGGTGAACGCCTCGGCCAGCGCGGCGGCGTCGGTGCCTTCGGCGGCGGTGGTCGCGATGCCGCCGGCCTGGAACAGGTTGGCGGCGAAGGTGGTGCGCGCGGTGTGCGCCGACGCGGTGCCGATCGAGGCCAGGAAGAGCCGCGGCCGTTCCCCGGTGGCGGCCAGCCGCGCGTCCGAGCGGTCGCGCAGTGCCTCGTAGGCCTCGGCGCGCCGCACCCGGGGCAGCCCGCCGGCGGGCCCGGCCGGGGCCGGCTCGCGGACCAGCGGCTGCTCGTCCAGGTTCGGGAACTCGCTGACCCCGGTGACGGGTTCGCGCCGCCTGGCCAGCGCGACCGAGCGCTCCGCCCAGGTCGCGGCGATCCGCTCGCCGACCAGTCCGGAGCCCAGCGAGGCCTGCTGGCCGCCGGCCCGTTCGATCTCCTGGAACCAGGCCCAGGCGGCCCGGGCCAGCTCGTCGGTCAGCCGCTCCACGTACCAGGAGCCGCCGGCCGGGTCGATCACCCGCGCCAGGTGGGACTCCTCCAGCAGGATCGCCTGGGTGTTGCGGGCGATCCGGCGGGCGAACGCGTCCGGCAGGCCGAGCGCGCTGTCGAACGGCAGCACGCTCACCGCGTCCGCCCCGCCGACCCCGGCCGCCAGGCAGGCGACGGTGGTGCGCAGCATGTTCACCCACGGGTCGCGCGCGGTCGTCATCACCGTGGAGGTGACGGCGTGCTGGCGCTGCGCCGAGGCCTCGGGTGCGGCCCCCGACACCTGGGCCACCCGGGCCCAGAGCCGGCGCGCCGCACGGAACTTGGCGATCGTCAGGAACTGGTCGGCGTCGGCCGCGTAGCGGAAGTCCAGCTGCCCGAAGGCGGCGTCGACGGAGAGCCCGGCGGCACCGAGCGCACGCAGGTAGGCGACGGCGCTGGCGAGCGAGCAGCCGAGCTCCTGCGCGGGGGAGGCGCCGGCCTCGTGGTAGGGGAGGGCGTCGACGGTCAGTGCCCGGACGCCCGGGTACCCGTCGGCGCAGCGGGCCGCGAGCGCGCCGGCCTCGGCGAGCAGCGCGTCGGTGCGTTCGGCCCGGCCGGTCCTGGCCTGGAGGCCCAGCGGGTCGGCGCCGAGGCTGCCCGCGGCGGCGCCGGGGGAGACCTCGCGCTCCCGGTAGAGCGTGAACAACCGCTCGGCGGCGTCGGTGAATTCGGCGCCGGCGTCGAGCACCACGGCGGCCAGGTCCGGATAGACGCCGGACAGCACCTCGGGCAGCGCCGCGACCGGCAGGCCCGCGCCGCCCAGCTCCAGCCAGAGCGAGCCGACGCCGTTCTCCAGGTCCGCGAGCACCGCCTCGTTGGTGCGGCGCGGGTCCGGGTCGGCGTGCCGCTGGCGGACGTCCCAGCCGGAGACGGCGGAGCCCTGCGGCCGGCCGCCCCGGACGAACGGCGGGAAGCCGGGGTGACCGGGCGTGGCCGGGGCGTCCTCGGCGGTGTACAGCGGGCGGGCGCGCAGCCCGTCCTGGAGCGCGGTGGTGAGCGCCTCCTCGGCCGCCGCGCCGTCCGCGGGCTGGGCACCCGACTTGCGCAGCACACCCTCGACGAGGTGCTGCCACTGCTCACGGTGTGCTGCCGGGAACTCGGCGGCCAGGGGAAGCCCTTCGGGCGGGACCGTCATGTCCGGCAGGTTAGCGTCCGGCGGCGGGCGTGCAGGAGAGGCGGGGAGTGTGACCTTTCCCTCGCTCTGCCGCGTCGGTCCACTCCGGACCGGGTGGAGTGCACCGGAACCGGCGTGCGCGAGCCTGCTGGACGGGCGGTTCGGGGGCGCTGTCCGGCCCGGACGGCGAAACGCGTTCCGCCCGGGGCCTTGGCCGGCCGCGTCCAGGGGTGACAGGCCCGGACGGCCGGGTGGCCCGCCTCCGGACCGGAGACGGGCCACCCGCGGTGAGCCCGCGTCAGGAGACGCGCCGGGTCAGCAGGATCCGCGAGCGGGTGAACGCCGCCGTGATCAGCCCGGCCACCACCGGCAGGACGAGCGCGGTGAGGGCGATCAGCACCCATGGCGCGGTGACCGGTGCCGGGCCGCCGTCGAGGCCGCCGGCGGTGCGGACCTTGAGCAGGCTCATCGCCGGGACGAATCCGTTGACCGTGCCCAGGACGGCCCCGAGAGCCGCGATCAGCGCGCACTGCAGTCCGGCCAGGGTGCGGCGGATCCGGGGCGGGGCGCCGACGGCCGCCAGGGTGGCCTGGTCGTGCCTGGAGTCGGCGGCCGCGAGGCCGGTGGCGATGCCGGCCGCGCCGAGGACGACGAGGGCGGCGAACCCGCTGAGCGACAGGGTGACCAGGTCGCTCTTGGGCTGGTAGCCGCGCTCCACCCCGACGCCGGCCATCCGGTCCAGCCGGGCGGCTGCGGCGTCGGCGCGCTGCTGCGCCTTGTCGTCCGGCGGCGTGGCGGGCAGCCAGATGGCACCGGTCGCCTGGGCGGAGAGCCCGAGCCTGTGCACCGTCGCCGGGTTCACCAGGACCTGTCCGTACCGGGCGGCCGACGGGTTGTCGACCAGGACGGCCTCCACGCCGACCTCCTGGACGTCCGGTGCGGGGATCTCGCCGGGCTGCAACGGGGCGCCGCCGCCGCGCAGCTGGAACACGGCCTTGCCGTCGAACAGGTAGGAGGGGTCGAACACGACCGCCTTGCCCGCGGCGAGCGCCTGCTCGGCGGCCGGATCGTGCACGGCGAACAGGTTGTGCAGGACGGCGTCGTCGCCGACGACCAGCCGGCCCTGGCCGGCGAACCGCCTGGTCCGGTCGCCGCCCTTGGGGTGGACGGTGCTGGAGCAGTTGGCGCAGAAGCGGTAGACGGCCTGGTAGAGGTCGCCGCGCGGGCCGAGGTCCGGCAGCTCCTGCTCCATCGTGGCGCGCAGCCTCGGCAGGTCGGGGCTGTCGACGCCGGTGGTCAGGGTGACGGCGCCGTTCGGCGTCTGCGGCCGGTAGTCCTGCCGGGCCTGGGCGTCGGTGCTGGCGGTGTAGACGCCGACCGCGACGGCACCGGCGACGGCGGCCATGACGGCGGCGACGGCGGGTGCGGTCCTGGAACGGTGCCGGGCCGAGTCGCGCAGGGCGAGCCGGGCCGCGATCGGGAGGAAGCGGGCGAGCCGTCCGAAGAGCGAGATCAGTACCGGGGTGCAGGCGAGCAGGCCGAGTTCGGCGCTGACCGAGCCGCCCAGCACGCCGAGCGTCCGGGCGTCGTACCCGCCGGCCACCGGGGTGCCGGGCATGCCGGTGCCGCTCCCCGCGCTGTAGAGCGCGAGCGCGGCGCCGCCGGCCAGCATCACCAGGCCGAGCAGGGTGATCCAGCGGTTCGGCGCGTTGACGGTGTCGCGGCCGGAGAGGCCCGCGGTGACGCTCCGCCGGGCGGCCTGCAGGGCGGGCAGGGCGGCGGCGAGCAGGGCGGTGGCCACGCCGATGCCGGCGATGGCGGCCAGGTCGAGCGGCGCCGGGTCGAAGTGGCCGAAGCGGCTGCCGCCCGCCCGTTCGATCCAGGGCCGCACCAGCGCGACCAGGCCGATCCCGAGGACGACACCCGTCACCGCACCGGCCAGGCCGAGGACGACGCCCGCGCCGAGCACCACCGCGCCCACGTGGGTCCGGTTGCCGCCGGCGGCGGCGAGCAGGGCGAGCTGACGGCGCGAGCGGCGGGCGCCGACCGCGAACGCGGGGCCCGCGAGCAGGGCGACCTCCAGCAGCGCCATGCCGGTGACCGTGGCCACCATGACGGCGGTGGTGGTCCGGGCGGAGGTCTCGGCGTACCGGGGGCCGTCCCGGTAGTAGGGGACGGCCGAGCGGTCCGGCGGGTCGAGGGCGACGGAGCGGGAGGTGACGGTGTAGCCGTACGCGTTGAACTCCCGCACCTTGGCCCAGTCGATCACCGCCCCGGCGGGGAGCCGGACGAGCCAGGCGTCCGTGCTCACCGGCTTCTCGTCCGCCGACCCGATACCGGCCACGGGCCTGTCCCTGTCCCGGGCCTCGGCCAGCGGGGTGATCAGCTCCCCGGGGCGGGCGACGAGTTCGACCTTCCTGAGGTCGCCCGGGTGTTCGACCACGCCGGTGATGGTGAAGGGGGTGCGGTCCAGCCCCTTGACCGCGGTCGTCCCGCCGAGCCGCAGCCCGGACCGTTCGAGGAAGGCCCGGGTGGCGGCCGCCTCGTGCGGGGCGCCGGGGGCGCGGCCGTCGACCACATCGAGCCGCCCGGCCCAGACCGGGTCGGTGAGGTCGGCCTCGGCGGTGTCGGTGCGGAGCAGGCCCTCGCGGGAGCCGGCGCTGGCCTCGGGGCCCGGCCGGGCCGCCGTGAGGACGCTGCCCTGAGGCAGCAACGAGGCCACCAGCGTGGCGGGTTCGACGGCCGCGCCCTTGGTCTCCTCGGGCGTGGCGGGCTTCCCGGGGGTGGCGGTGCGGGTGAGGGTGCCGTCGTCGGCGAACGGGGCCTGCTCGACGGTGCGGCCCGGGGCGAGGGCGCTGATCAGGGCGTCGGAGCCGCCCATCACCCGCTCGACGCGCTCGGCCGGGGTGAGCTGTCCGCTGCGGTGGACGATGTCGGCGCCGGTGACGCCGAGGACGGGCAGGGCGACCATGGCGACGACGAGGGCGCTGCGGCCCTTGGCGCGCAGGGCGTCGCGGCGGGCGATGCGCAGGGCGACCCGCCAGGCGCTGAGCTTCACCGGGCCACCTCCGGGTGGCCGGCGCCGAGGTCGCGGAGCGTCCCGTCGGGGCGGCGGGTGCGCTCCTCGACGATCCGTCCGTCGCGCAGGAGGACGACGCGGTCGGCCCAGCCGGCGTGGGCCGGTTCATGGGTGACCATCATGGCGGCGGCCCCGGCGTCGCAGCGGGCCCGCAGGACGGCGAGGACGGACTCGCCGGTGGCGGAGTCGAGCGCGCCGGTGGGCTCGTCGGCCAGCAGCAGCCGGCGTTCGCCGATCAGTGCGCGGGCGATGGCGACGCGCTGCTGCTGGCCGCCGGACATGTCGTCGGGGAAGCGGTCGGCGAGCTCCGGGATGCCCATCTCCTCCAGGGCGGCGAGGGCCTCGCGGCGGGCGGCGCGACCGGAGACACCGTCCAGTTCGCGCGGCAGCGAGATGTTCTCGGCGGCGGTCAGGGCCGGGATCAGGTTGTAGTCCTGGAAGACGTAGCCGATCGAGCGGCGCCGGACGGCGGAGAGCCGCCCCCGGCTGAGCCCGCCGAGCGGGGAGCCCTCGACGAGCACCTGGCCGGCGCTCGGGGCGTCCAGGCCGCCCGCCAGGGTCAGCAGGGTGGACTTGCCGGACCCGGAAGGGCCCATCACGGCGACGAACTCTCCGGCGTGCACGGTGAGTTCGACCCCGCGCAGCGCGTGCACTTCGGACGCGCCCTGCCCGTGGACCCGGGTGACGTTCTGCAGACGCAGGACGGCCTGGCCGGCGGTCCTGATCGGATCGGTGCGGGACACACTTTCCCCCTCATTGAGCTGTTCAGC
Source organism: Kitasatospora sp. NPDC087315 (assembly GCF_044744345.1). NCBI lineage: Bacteria > Bacillati > Actinomycetota > Actinomycetes > Kitasatosporales > Streptomycetaceae > Kitasatospora > Kitasatospora sp. NPDC087315. Next base: position 88,976 of record NZ_JBIUYD010000025.1, read on the forward strand.
TGCATATGCAGGTGAACTATATATGCAGGGCGACGACCGCTCGTGCCGTCGGGGTGGCAGAAAATGTGTCCGATTCCGCTGGAACCGCAGGTGACCACCGCCCGACTGGTGGACCGGGCACCGCCGGGCGACGGCCCGTCCGACCCACCCGCCCCGCCTGTCCCACCCGCTCCACCTGCTCCGTCCGACTCTGTCCGCCACAAGGAGTGCACGCGCATGTGCGGAATCACCGGCTGGGTGTCCTTTCATCAGGACGTCCGCCACAGCGCCCCCGTCATCGAGGCGATGACCGCGACCATGGCCCTGCGCGGGCCCGACGCCGGCGGGATCTGGCTCGGTGCCCACGCCGCGCTCGGTCACCGCCGCCTCGCCGTCATCGACATCGACGGCGGCGCCCAGCCCATGGCCGACCGCCAGGAAAACCCGGGCGTGGTGCTGACCTACAGCGGCGAGGTCTACAACCACCACCAGCTCCGCGCCGAACTCCGCGCCAGGGGACACCGGTTCGAGACCCGCAGTGACACCGAGGTGGTGCTGCGCGCCTACCAGGAGTGGGGCGACGCCCTGGTCGACCGGCTGGAGGGCATGTACGCCTTCGCGATCTGGGACGAGCGCGCCGAGCGGCTGCTGCTGGTCCGCGACCGGCTCGGCGTCAAGCCGCTGTTCTGGACCGCCGTCGGCGGCGGACTCGCCTTCGGCTCCGAGCCCAAGGCCCTGTTCGCCCACCCCGAGGTCACCCCCGCCGTCGACGCGGACGGCCTGCGCGAGGCCTACAGCCTGCTGTTCAACACCGGGCCCACGGTCTGGGCCGGCGTCCGCGAGGTGCACCCCGGCGGCCTGCTCGTACTCGACCGGGACGGCATCCGCGAGCGCCGCTACTGGGAGCTCCAGGCCCGCCCGCACGCCGACGACCTGGACACCACCGTCGAGCGGGTGCGCTCGCTGGTCAACCGCGCCGCCCGCGCCCAGCTGGAGGCGGACGTCCCGCTCTGCAGCCTGCTCTCCGGCGGCCTCGACTCCACCGTCGTCACCGCGCTCGTCGCCGACGAACTCCGGCTGTCCGAAGGCCCGCAGGCCAAGCTGCGCTCCTACGCCGTCGACTACAGCGACCAGGCCGAGCAGTTCACCGGCGACGTGCTGCGCACCGGCCACGACACCCCGTACGCCGCCGAGGCCGGCGCCTTCATCGGCAGCGACCACTCCACCGTGGTCCTCGACCCGCGCACCCTGCTCGACATCGAGAACCGCCGGGCCGTGGTCGTCTCCCGTGACTCGCCGATCGGCGTCGGCGACATGGACACCTCGCTCTACCTGCTGTTCGGCGAGATCCGCAAGCACTCCACCGTCGCCCTCTCCGGCGAGGCCGCGGACGAGGTGTTCGGCGGCTACCCGTGGTTCCACAACCCCAAGGCACTCGCCGCGCAGACCTTCCCGTGGCTGCTGGTCACCGGCGACGAGGCCGCCATGCCGATCAACCCCGACCTCGCCGCCCACCTGCGGATCGGCGAGTTCCGCGACGACACCTACCGCACCTCGCTGGCCGCCGTCCCGCACCTGGACGGCGAGAGCGCCGCCGAGCACCGCCAGCGCGAGATGCAGCACCTCTCGCTGACCCGCTGGCTGCGCCAGCTGCTGCACCGCAAGGACCGCCTCTCGATGGCCCAGGGGCTGGAGGTCCGCGTCCCCTACTGCGACCACCGGCTGGTCGAGTACGCCTTCAACGCCCCCTGGTCGATGAAGAGTTACGACGGCCGGGAGAAGAGCCTGCTGCGCGCCACCGGTCAGGGCCTGGCCCCCGACTCGGTGCTGTGGCGGCCCAAGAACCACTACCCGGCGACCCACCACGCCGACTACAACAGCGGCCTTCAGCGGCTCGCCCGGGAGGCACTCGACGCGCCGCACGTCCGCGACATCGCCGACGAGACCGTCATCAAGGCCAGCCTCGACACCCCGGCCGACCAGTTGGAGTGGGGCCACCGGCTGCGGCTGGAGCGGGTGGTGGACCTCGCGCTCTGGCTCGACCACCACCGCCCCGCGCTCGCCCTCTGAGGCCTGCCGCCCGCGCCGCCCGCTCCCGCCCCGGACACCCCCGGGCCGGGAGCGGGCCCCGTTCCACCCGCTTTCGCCCAGGTCCCGGTCAAGATTCTACAAAGCTGTAGAGACCCGTTCGGCGGAGGGGCTATGCTTCTCAAGGTTTGACAGAAGACGAAGAAGGCACCTCGTTCGGTGAGGCGTCCTCACGGACACAGGCCACTGACCCGACGACGTCGAGAGACGCCCAGGTTCAGGACAGATCCTCCCGACTTAAGGGTTGATCCCAAGTGGCTTCCCCGCCAAGGGGATTACGCCGTGAAGTGCCAAAGCTCTGACGAGTAGGGGTGTGCCGGCCCGGCGGGTCGGCCCGCTCCTTGCCGTGTCGATCCGGCGCACCCGTGGTGCGTCGCCGGCCGGGAGGAGGCGAGAGACATGGACAGTAGTAGTCCGGGCCACAGTCGCCCCGGCCCCCGCCTGCTTTCGCTCACCCCCGGCACGCGGTAACAACCTCCCCCGCGCGTACTCCTGACGCACCGTCATGCCCCGCCGCCCCCGGCCCGGCCGTGACGCGCGTCCGGCGTGCCGCCATGCCCGCCCGGCCCTTTGCCGCCGCGGGCCGCGGTGCCGTGCGCCCGCAGGGGGGATCGCTGCTGCGCGCCCCCGACCGGCCCCCTCGCAGAGAAGGGGTCAGGGAGGCACGTCATGACGAACGTGATGCTCGACCCCGAGGTTCCCACGCCGCGTGCGGCCGTACTGGACGACGCCCACCTGGGCGACATCAAGGGTGCCCTCGGCACCATCCGCCTCGACGACGACACCCCGCGCCACGGGCTCTCCGCCCGGCTCAGGACGCTGCTCGCGGTCATTGGTCCCGGCCTGATCGTGATGGTCGGCGACAACGACGCCGGCGCCTTCGCCACCTACGGTCAGGCCGGCCAGAACTACGGCACCCACCTGCTGTGGACGCTGCTGCTGCTCGTCCCCGTCCTCTACGTGAACCAGGAGATGGTGCTCCGCCTGGGCGCCGTCACCGGGGTGGGCCACGCCCGGCTGATCCTGGAACGGTTCGGCAGGTTCTGGGGCGCCTTCTCGGTGATCGACCTGCTGCTGCTGAACGCGCTGACGCTGGTCACCGAGTTCATCGGCATCACGCTCGCGGCCGGCTACCTCGGACTGCCCAAGGCCCTGGCCGTCGTGCTGGCCGCCGCGGTCATCATCGCCTCCGCGTTCACCGGCTCGTTCCGGCGCTTCGAGCGGATCGCCATCGCCCTGTGCGCAGGCTCGCTGCTGCTGGTACCGGTCTACTTCCTGATCCACCCGTCGGCGACGCGGATGGCCCGTGACTTCGTCGTGCCGAACCTGCCGGGCGGCGCCGGGCAGTTGTCCACCGTGATGTTGCTGATCATCGGCATCGTCGGGACCACGGTGGCCCCCTGGCAGCTGTTCTTCCAGCAGTCGTACGTCATCGACAAGCGGATCACCCCGCGCTTCATGGCCTACGAGAAGGTCGACCTGTGGATCGGCATCGTCGTCGTGGTCGTCGGCGCCGCCGCGATGACGGGCTTCACCGCCGCGGCCTTCGCGGGCACCGACGGCTTCGGGCAGTTCACCGACGCGGCGGGCATCGCGCACGGCCTGGCCGCGAAGGCGGGCGAACTCGCCGGGGTGCTCTTCGCGATCGCGCTGCTGGACGCCTCGATCATCGGGGCCTTCGCGGTCTCGCTCTCCACCGCGTACGCGGTCGGCGACGTGCTCGGCGTGAAGCACTCGCTGCACCGGGGCGTGGGCGGGGCCAAGGGCTTCTACGCCGTCTACGCGGGCCTGGTGACGGTGGCCGCCACCATCGTGCTGATCCCCGGCTCCCCGCTCGGTCTGCTCACCGAGGGCGTCCAGACCCTGGCCGGCGTGCTGCTGCCGTCCGCCTCGGTCTTCCTGCTGCTGCTCTGCAACGACAAGGACGTCCTCGGCCCCTGGGTCAACGGGCCCCGGACCAACGCCTTCACGGCGGCGGTGGTCGGCGTCCTGGTCACCCTCTCGGTGGTCCTGACCGCGGCCGTGCTCTTCCCGGACATCAGCGCCGACACCATCCTCACCGTCATGGCGGTCTGCGGCGTCCTCGGGGTGTCGGCCGCCGGGTACTCCTTCGTCCGCAGGCGCACCGGCACCGAGAAGGACCGCATCGACCGCACCGGGCGGGAGAACTGGCGGATGCCGCCGCTGGAGACCCTCGCCCGGCCCACGGTCTCCACCGCCTACAGGATCGGCATGGGCGCGCTGCGCGGCTACCTGCTGGTCGCGATGGTCCTGGTCGTCGTCAAGATCGTCCAGGTCGCGCTCAACCACTGAGCCGCCGAGCCTCCGGACTCGCCCCGACCGACCTGCGGGCCCGCCCGGTGCTCGCCTGACCGGGATCCCGGGCCGACGGGCGTAGAACGGAGTACCCGCGATCATCGAAGCGCACCACTGGAGGACACAGGGTGAAGACCGACCGCCGCCACGGCCCGCTGGTACCGATGCTGCTGGTGCTCACCGTCGTCACCGGGCTGGTGGACGCGGTCAGTTACCTCGAACTCGGCCATGTCTTCGTCGCCAACATGACCGGGAACGTGGTCTTCCTCGGCTTCGCCCTGGCCGGCGCGGCCGGGCTCTCCGCCACCGCCTCGCTGGCCGCCCTGGCGGCCTTCCTGGTGGGCGCGTTCGCCGGTGGCCGGCTCTGCGAGCGGCTGCCCGGTCACCGGGGAAGGCTGCTCGTCGCCTCGGCCGTGATCCAGGCGGTCCTGCTGGCGGGCAGCACCGCCCTGGCGGCCGTGGCCGGCCACACCACCGACGCGGCCCGGTACGGCCTGATCGGCCTGCTCGGCTTCGCGATGGGCCTGCAGAACGCCGTCGTGCGCTTCCTCAAGGTCCCCGACCTCACCACCACCGTGCTGACCATGACCCTGACCGGCCTGGCCGCCGACCGCGCGGGCGCCCGCCGTCTCGCCTCGGCCGTCTGGATGTTCGCCGGCGCCCTGCTCGGCGCCCTGCTGGTGTTCCACGCCACCGTCACCACCGCGCTGGCCGTGGCACTCGCCCTGCTGATCGCGGTCGCCGCCGCCACCCACCGTGCCGCCACCCCCGCCCCCGGCGGGCCCACCCCGGCCTGGACCCGCCCGGGGGGCGCCGGGGACAAGCCCTGAGACGTGTCCGACGGTCGGACGCCGTCAGAACCCGCCGGTGTCGAGGCTGAGGCCGAAGGGCTCCGGCAGGTGCACGGGAGTCCCGAACGGGTGCGGCCCCTCCACGTGCGTGTAGCCGAGCTTCCCGGGCTGGGAGAACAGCGTGCAATCGCGTTCCTGGCGGTCCACCAGCAGGTACACGGGCGCCCCGTACTGCGAGTGCCGGCGGCGTTTGGCCGTGCGGCCGGTGTCACCGTTCGACGGTGACGTGACCTCGACGACCTGCTCCACCGTGCGGTGCGAGATCTCCGCGAACGCCCTGACCCAGTCGACGAGTTCGGCCGGCAGCTCAAGGGTGGGGCGGCGGCTCGCGGCTGCGGGTGAATCGGCCATGGGCGCAGCTCAGCCCTCCTGAGGGCCGCCCGGGCTGCGGCTGCCGCGGCCGCTCCAGAGCGGTTCCAGGCGGGCCCAGGACCGCTGCCACTCCTGGTCGGCCCGCCGGTCGAGGGCGCGCAGCCGCAGTGCGAGGCCGCCGCCGAGCGCGGCGGCGAGGGCGGCGAAGCCGGAGAGGCTGGTGCAGACCGCCTCGACCGCGACGCCGACCCGGGTGGCCGGGGGGTCGGCCCGTCCGCCGTCGTCGTCCACCCAGACGGTGACGGTGGAGCCGGCGGTGGCGGAGCGGGGCGCCTCGGCCCGGCCGGTGTGCTGCTGCCCGTCGGGGTACGTCCAGGAGACGGTGACGTCGGCCCGGCTCTCGTAGCCGCCCGCCCAGCGGCTGTTCGCGGCGTTGCCGGGCCGGGTCGCGGTGAGCAGGACGGCGTCGACCCGGTGCAGCCGGGCGCGGTCCGCCGAGGCGTCATGGTCGGCGGCGTGGAAGGAGAGCAGCGCGGCGCCGACGGCGGCGGACAGCGCGAGGAGCAGGCCCAGGAGCGCCGCGGCCCACGCTCGGCTGCGGGACCGGTCCAGCGGTCGGACGAGCGGATCGCGGCGGGCGCCGAGGGCCCGTCGCAGGTGCCGGCCCGCCCGCCGCGGCAGCGACGCGGCCCGGGTCGGGCGGGGTGTGCTGGACACGATGCGTGCTCCTCCGGGGTGTTCGCCGGGCTTCGGCATCCAATCTCTCTCCGCTCCCGGTCCGCGCACAAGGGCTGAGCGGACCGTACCGGCCGGTCCCGTACCGGGACCGGCGGCCTGACGACAGGGACGTTCGGCCCTCGGCGGGGGAGGGGGCGGCAGGGCAGGCTGGTCCCGGCCGCGTCCTCTTGTTGCCGGGACGCGGCGAGGTCCGGCCTGCTGTGGGGGCTCGCCGGGCCGCGGTGTGGAGCAGGGGGCGGACGTGGGGCCGTCCCCTGCTCACGCATGTCCCGCCCGGCCCGGCCGCTCCCGTGCGTCAGCGCCCAGCCGGCCCTGATCGCCTCCTGACCGCCTCCTGACCGATGTTCGAGCAGCTCAGCGGACTATTCTCGCCAGCTATACACTCGAAGTATACGTCTGGTGTATGGTCAGCTCATGAGTGTTCCTTTGACCCTTCTGGGCCTGCTGGAGCGAGAGCCGAGCCATGGCTACGACCTCAAGCGCGACTACGACGCCTTTTTCGGGCGGGGCAAGCCCCTGCCGTACGGCCAGGTCTATGCCACGCTCGGCCGACTGGCCCGGGACGGCAAGGTCGTGCCCGCCGAGGCGGAGCCCGGTGACGGTCCCGACCGCAAGCGCTACGTCATCACCGAAGCCGGGGTGACGGAGTTCGAGACCTGGCTCACCGAGCCGGTGTCGCCCGAGCCCAATCTTCAGACGGTGCTCTTCACCAAGGTCGTCCTGGCCCTGATGCTCGGCCGCGACGCCGAGCTGTACCTCGACACCCAGCGCGCCGCCCACCTGCGGCGGATGCGCGAGCTGACCGAACTGCGGCGCACGGGCGCGCTCGTCGACGCCCTGCTCGCCGACCACGGACTGTTCCACCTGGAGGCCGACCTGCGCTGGATCGACCTGACCACCGCCAGGCTGGACGCGCTCGCCGAGGCGGTGCGGTCATGACCCACCTGATCGAGGCCCGCGACATCGAACTCGCCTTCGGCGAGACGCCCGCCCTGCGCGGCGCCGGTCTGGCCGTCGACGCCGGCGAGGTGCTCGCCATCATGGGCCCGAGCGGCTCCGGCAAGTCGACGTTACTGCACTGCCTGGCAGGCATCCTCGTCCCCGACGCGGGGGAGGTCCACTTCGACGGGCAGCGGATCGACACCATGAACGAGGCCCAGCGCAGCGCCCTGCGGCGCGACCGGTTCGGTTTCGTCTTCCAGTTCGGCCAGCTCGTCCCCGAGTTGACGGCCGAGGAGAACGTGGCCCTGCCGCTGCTGCTCGGCGGCACCCGCCGTACGGCGGCCCTCGCCGAGGCCCGGCCCTGGTTCGCCCGGCTCGGCCTGGACGGCCTGGAGCGGCGCCGCTCCGGCGAGCTGTCGGGCGGTCAGGCGCAGCGGGTCGCGCTCGCCCGCGGCCTGGTCGCCCGCCCGCAGGTGCTCTTCGCCGACGAGCCGACCGGCGCGCTGGACTCGCTCACCGGCGAGCAGGTGATGGAGCTGATGGTCGGCGCCGCCCGCGAACAGGGCACCACCGTCATCCTGGTCACCCACGAGCCCCGGGTCGCCGCCTACGCCGACCGCGAGGCGATCGTCCGGGACGGGAAGGCCACCTCGCTCTCGGCCGGACGGGTCGCCTCGTGATCGAGTTCGCGCTCCGCCTCGCCGTCAGCGGAGGCCGGGAGGCCATCGCCCGGCTGATCGTCATCGCCGCCGCCGTGGCCATCGGCGTCGGCATGCTGCTCTCCACGCTCGCCAGCATCAACGCCGTCGACAAGGCCAACGACCGGGTGCTCTGGTACAACACCGGGGCGGCCGCCCGCACCGAGACGGCGGCGGTGGACCCGCTCTGGTGGCGGACCCACGCCGACTACTACGACGGCGTCAGGCTCTTCGAGGTGGACGTCGCCGCCACCGGGCCGACCGCGCCCGTCCCGCCGGGCCTGGCCGCGGTGCCGGCACCCGGCGAGTACTACGCCTCGCCGGCCCTCGCCAAGCTGCTGCGCGAGACCCCGGCCGTCGAGCTGGCCGACCGCTTCCCCGGCCGGCTGGCCGGCACCCTCGGTGACGAGGCCCTGCAGTCCCCGGACTCGCTGGTCGCCGTCATCGGCCGCACCCCGGAGGAGGTCAGGGCCCAGCCCGAGGCCAGGACCGTCACCACCATCGCCACCACGCTCCCCGCGGCCTGCGACAACGACTGCCCGGGCGGCGGCGTCCGGGGCGACGCCATGACGCTCATCCTCTCCGTCGTGGCCGGCGCGCTGATCTTCCCGGTGCTCATCTTCATCGGCACCGCGACCCGCCTCTCCGCGGCCACCCGCGAGCAGCGGTTCGCCGCGATGCGTCTGGTCGGCGCCACCCCCCGGCAGGTGTCGGTGATCTCCGCGGTGGAGTCCACGGTGGCCGCCGTCGCCGGGACGGCCGTCGGCTTCGCGCTCTTCTTCCTGCTGCGCCCGGTGGTCGCCACCGTGCCGTTCACCGGCGAACGGTTCTTCACCGGCGACCTGACCCTGACCGTGGTCCAGGTACTGGGGACCGTCCTGGGCGTCCCGGTGGCGGCGGCGGTCGCGGCCCGGTTCGCGCTGCGCCGGGTGACCATCTCGCCGCTGGGCGTCTCCCGCCGGGTGACCCCGCGTCCGCCCCGGGCCTGGCGGCTGGTCCCGCTGCTGGGCGGCCTCGCCGAACTCGCCTGGTTCGTCGACCGCCGCCCGGAGACCACCGACGGGCAGACGGCGGCCTACCTCACCGGCTTCCTGGTGGTCATGCTGGGCCTGGTGGTCGCGGGGCCCTGGCTGACCATGGCCGCCGCCCGGGCCGTGGCCCTGCGCACCAGCCGCCCCGCCACGCTGATCGCCGTCCGGCGGCTCGCGGACGACCCCAAGGCGGGCTTCCGCTCGGTCAGCGGCCTGGTCCTCGCCCTCTTCGTCACCACCGCGACCGTCTGCATCATCGGCACCATCAACGAGAACCGGGGCTCGCTGGCCGGTGATCCGCTGACCCGGACCGCGGTGGAGCACGGCGCCATGGTGGACGAACCGCCGATGACGGACGCCGTACCCGACCGCGTCCTGGCGGACGTCCGGGCCGTCCCGGGGGCCGAGGGCCTGGCGGTGGTGCACGCCAACCCGGACAAGATCGCGAAGGACCCGGCGGACCCCCGCCCCTTCGCGCCCGGCCTGGTGCTCTGCTCGGACCTGGCCCGGATTCCGGTGGTCGGCCACTGCCCGGCCGGCGCGAGCGCCGCGGCCATCCCGCTGTACGCGTTCCTCGACCTGCGGTCGCAGGCCGACACGGAGTGGCCCGCCGCGCCGATCACCCCCGAGGCCCTCGGCCGGCTGCCGGTCCAGATGATCTACGCGACCACCGACGGCTCGACGGCGGCCATGGAGCAGACCAGGACCGTCCTCACCCGCGCCTACCCGCACTACATGTCCCGGACGGTCGGCGACTGGGGCTCCGAGCAGCAGCGGCAGATGGCGGGCTGGCGCCAGCTGGCGAACGTGGTGCTGCTCGCCACCCTGCCCATCGCGGGCTGCAGCCTCGCGGTGAGCGTGGTCGCGGGTCTCTCCGACCGCAGGCGGCCGTTCGCGATGCTGCGGCTCACCGGGGCACCGCTGCGGCTGCTGCAACGGGTGATCGGGCTGGAGAGCGCGCTGCCGCTGCTGGTGGTGGCCGCGATCGCGACCGGGACGGGCTTCGGGGCGGCGGCGATGTTCCTCAAGTCGCAGATGAGCTACGACCTGGTCTCCCCGGGCGCGACGTACTTCGTCCTGGTCGTCCTCGGGCTGGTCGCCTCGCTCGGGATCATCGCCTCGACCCTCCCGCTGCTCCGGCGGATCACCGGCCCCGAAGCGGCCCGCAACGGCTGACCGCACCCGCCCGGCCCAAGGCCCCGGGTGTCGCGCCTCCTCACGGGGGGAGGCGCGGCACCCGGGGCTTTTCCGTGTCCGCGCCCCCTCGGCCGGTGACATCTGACGTTCACCTTCCGCCCATTGACCCTGTCGAACGCCCCTGTTGTAATCCTCTTGGCGATAAGGAACGCCGTTCTGCTATCCCGAACAATCGAGAACAGTAGAGGTGAGTGGCAGTGAAGCTGGGCCGGATCAGCATCAGCGCCGCCCTCGTGGCGGCCGTGGCCGTCGCGGCGGCGACCCCCGCGCAGGCCGCGAGTTGGGCGCGGACGTCGCAGTACTACCGGTGGACCGGATTCAACGCGCTGGAGCGCGGACAGGGTGTGGCGACCGACGGCACGTACTTCTACTACGCGGGCCCGGGCGGGATGGTGAAGGCGACCATCTCCAACGACCACGAGGTGGCCTCCTCCACCTTCCCGATCCCGTCGGCGCTCGGCTCCTCGTTCAAGAGTGACCACATCGGCGACCTCGAGTACTACGGCGGCTATGTGATCGCGCCGATCGAGGACGGCAAGAACGGCTACCAGCACCCGGTGCTGGCGCTCTACAACGCGAGCGACCTCAGCTACACCGGCCGCTACCTCCAGCTGCCGCTCGCGCAGATGCCGGGCGGCGTGCCGTGGGTCGCGGTGGACGCCGCGGCGGGCCTGGTCTACACCGCGCCGTGGTCGCAGAACACCGCGGACGGCACCGCCAAGCTGGTCGCCTACAGCCTGTCCGACCTGCTCGGCCTGCCGGCCGGCAGCACCCTGCCGGTGGTGAAGACCGTCACCCTGTCCCAGCCGCTGAGCCGGATCCAGGGCGCGGCCATGTGGCAGGGCAGGCTCTACGCCTCGGTCGACGACAGCGGCAAGTCCGTCTTCTCGATCGACCCGGTCTCCGGCCAGGTCGCCTACGAGTTCCACCAGGACGCCGAGCCGGGTGACGAGGTGCAGGGCATCGCCGCCTGGGACCTCGGCCCGTCGGGCGGCCAGCTGCACATCGTGCACGTCGGCTCCGGCTGGAAGTCGATCTTCCTCTACCTCCAGCACTACACCAAGACCGGCTGATCCACGCGGCAATCCGCATTTCATCGGCAGGTCACCGGCGCGCCGCCGCCACGACCGGGTGGCGCGCCACCATGTTCAGACACGCAGATCAATGTTCGGAATCACAGAACTTGAAAGGCCGGCAGGCATGCCAGACGTGGTACTGGAGCAGATCTCGAAGACCTACCAGGGTGCCAGGGGAGTCCGCCACCAGGCCCTGACCGGGATCGACTTCACCGTGCCCAGCGGCGAGTTCGCCGCCCTGCTCGGCCCGAGCGGCTGCGGCAAGTCCACCACCCTGCGCATCGTGGCCGGCCTGGAACGCGCGGACGGCGGCGACCTCAGGATCGGCGGCCGCTCGGTCACCCGGGTGCCCGCCGCCGAACGCGGGCTGGCGATGGTCTTCCAGAACTACGCGCTCTTCCCGCACCTCTCGGTCGCCGAGAACATCCTCTTCGGCCTCCGGTCCCGTCGGGTGCCGAAGGCCGAGCGGACGGCGCGGCTGGCCGAGGCGGCCCGGCAGCTGCGCCTGGAGGAGCAGCTGAACCGCCGCCCCGCCCAGCTCTCCGGCGGCCAGCGCCAGCGGGTCGCGCTCGGGCGGGCCCTGGTCAGCGGGGCCGAACTCGTCCTGATGGACGAGCCGTTGTCCAACCTGGACGCCCGCCTCCGGGCGGACATGCGCACCGAGCTGCGCGAGCTCCAGCAGCGCCTCGGGCTGACCGTCCTGTACGTCACCCACGACCAGGTCGAGGCGATGACCATGGCCGACCGGGTGATCGTCATGCGGGACGGCGGCATCGACCAGATCGCCGCCCCCGAGGAGCTGTACGCCCGCCCGGCCTCCACCCGGGTCGCGTCCTTCATCGGTTCCCCGCCGATGAACCTGCTCGACGTCCGCCGGGACGGCACCGCGCTGCTGCTCGGCGGTCCCGGCGGGGGCGGCACCGCTGTCGACAGCACCGTCGCCGACAGCACCGCCGCCGACGGTCCCCTCCGGATCGAGGCCGCCGCCCTGCTCAGGGGCCTGCCGGACGGGCTGCCCGAGGAACTGGTCCTCGGCATCCGCCCGGAGGACCTGACGCCGGGCCCGGGCGAGCTGACCCTGCCGGCCGTCCGGATCCGGGACGAACTCCTCGGCGCGGACCGGCTGATCGCCTTCCGGGTCGGCGGCCGCACCGTCCAGGTCAGGGTCCGCGCCGACGAGCACCGCCCCGGCGGCGACCGCCTCGGCGCCCGGTACGCCGCCTGCCACCTCTTCGACCGCCGGACGGGAGCCCGCCTCGACGTCCGCCGGCCGGCCGGCGTCCCGCGCTGAACCCCCGTCTTCCCCTCGCCAGTTCCACCGATCCTCGGCTGTACAGAGCATCAGGAGATACCCGTGTCCCTCTCTCCCCGCACCCGGGCGCTCGCCGCCGCGGCGCTCGCGCTCACCGCGGTCGCCGGCTGTTCCTCCGCCTCCGGCGGCCCGGGCGGTGACGGCGGCAAGGACGGCGCCGTCAGCATCGACTTCTACTACCCCGACCAGGTCGGTACCCTCAGCGCGCTGATCGACGGCTACCTCAAGGACTTCGCCAAGGAGCACCCCGAGATCAAGGTCAAGGGCGTCTACTCCGGCGACTACGACCAGACCCTGGCTGCCGTCAACACCGCGATCGACGCCAGGAAGGCGCCCGCACTGGCCATCATGGACCAGTCCTTCATGCACGACCTGGTCGAGCGCAAGGCCGTGACGGCCTGGAACCCCTTCCTGACCAGCGACGCGGACAAGAAATGGAAGGACGGCTTCTACCCGCAGTTCATGTCCAACTCGGTCGGTGCGGACGGCCAGGTCTGGGGCGTCCCGTTCGCCCGCTCGACCATCGTCCAGTACTGGAACAAGGACTACTTCAAGAAGGCCGGCCTCGACCCCGAGAAGCCGCCGACGAGCTGGGACGAGCTGATCGCCGACGCCAAGGCCGTCCAGAGCGGGGCCGGCGCCAAGTGGGGCCTGTTCGTCCCGACTTCGACCGGTACCGCCTACTGGCTCTACCAGGCGCTGGTCCAGCAGGCCGGCGGCGACGGCGCGCTCAGCGACCGGGCCGGCACCAAGGTCACCGTCAACTCCGACCAGAACGTCAAGGCGCTGGAGTTCTGGGCCTCGCTCGGCGCCCAGAAGATCGCCCCGACCACCGAGGTCGCCTGGGGCACCTCCACCGACGACTTCCTGGCCGGCACCACCGGCATGCTGTGGACGACCTCCGGGCGGATCGGCTCCATCCAGGAGAAGGCCGGGTTCGACTGGGGCGTCTCCGCGCTCCCGGCGGGCGCCGGCAAGGGCGCGCCCACCGGCGGCGGCAGCCTGATGCTGTTCGAGGCGGGGGTCTCCAGGAAGCAGCAGGAGGCCGCGGTCACCCTGGCCAGGTTCCTCACCACGCCGGAGCGGGCCGCGGACGTCTCGATCAAGTCCGGCTACATCGCGACCTCCGAAGCAGCCTGGAACACCGAGGCGATGCAGACCTACCTCAAGCAGCACCCGCAGGCCAGGGCCCCGCACGACGCGGTCGCCGACGCCATCCCCGAGATGGCCACGCCCGACCGCGACCGGGTCGTCTACCAGACCCTGGCACCGGCCCTGCAGGCCGTGCTGCTCAAGGGCGCCGACCCGCGGCAGGCCCTGAACAAGGCCCAGTCCGACATCGACGCCATCCTGAAGACCCACCGGTGAGAGCCCGCACCGCGCCGCGCAGGCTCCCGGACCAGGTGTTCGCGTACGCCCTGCTGGTGCCCGCGTTCGCCTTCCTCGTCCTGTTCACGGTGAAGCCGCTCGTCTCGACGGTCCTCAGCAGCCTGCGGGACCGCCGGGACGAGGGGCCCACCCTGGACAACTACCGCTTCCTCGCCGAGGACGAGGTCTTCCGCAAGGCGCTGGTCAACAACCTGCTGTTCTCGGCGCTGACCGTCCCGGTCTCGCTGGCGCTGGCCATGCTGCTCGCCGTGCTGCTCCAGCGGGCGCTGCGCGGGAAGGCCCTGCTGCGGGCCGGCGTGTTCGCCCCGGCGATCCTGCCGGTGGTCGCGATCGCCGTCATCTGGCTGTACTTCTACCAGCCCAACATCGGCGTGATCAACGAGGTGCTGGGCTGGTTCGGGATCACCGGGCCGGACTGGCTCGGCGACACCGCCCTGGTGCTGCCGTCCCTGATGGCGATGATGGTGTGGAAGGAGGCCGGGTTCTTCATGATCTTCTACCTGGCCGGGCTCCAGGCCATCGATCCCGAGCTGGACGAGGCCTCCCTGCTGGAGGGCACCGGCCGGTTCACGCACTTCCGCCGGGTGACCTTCCCGCTGCTGATGCCGACCACGCTGTTCGCGGCGATCGTGGCGCTCGCCGACAGCATCAAGATGGTCGACTTCGTCTTCGTGATGACCCAGGGGGGCCCGGACAACTCCAGCAACCTCCTCCTCTACTACATCTACCGGGTCACCTTCGCCCAGCACTGGCCGCAGTACGGCGCGGCGATCTCGCTGCTGGTGATCGGCGTCCTGGTCGCCCTGGCCGTCCTGCAGATCCGCCTGCTGGACCGCCGGATCCACTACCGCTAGGAGCCCCAGGTGGACCGTATCGTCAGCTGGCCCGACCGGGTCGAGACGGCGCTGGCGTGGCTGGCCGGCCTGCTCTGGACCGCCCCGCTGCTCTATGTCTTCGTCCGCGCCTTCGAGTCGGGCACCGCCGATCTCTCCTCGGCCTGGCAGGCCGCGCCGTTCGGCCGCTACTACCTCAACACCGCGCTGCTGGTCACCGGGATCACCGCCGCCCAGCTGGTGGTGGGGGTGCTCGCCGCGTACGCCTTCGCCCGGTTCGAATTCCCCCTGCGGGGACCGCTGTTCGTCTTCGTCCTGGTCCAGCTCATGATCTTCCCCGAGGTCCTGATGTCGGAGAACTACCGGACGATCGCCGGCTTCGGCCTGCTGGACACCCTGCCCGGGGTGGGACTGCCCTATGTGGCCAGCGCGTTCTGCGTGTTCTTCCTGCGCCAGGCGTTCCTCGGGGTGCCGGACGAACTGGTGGAGGCGGCGCAGATCGAGGGCACCTCCCGGCTGGGCATCCTGTGGAAGGTGTTCGTCCCGGCCGCCAAGCCGAGCATCGTCGCGTACGCGCTGGTGTCGATCTCCACCCAGTGGAACAACTTCCTCTGGCCGCTGATCGTCGCCGTGTCGGACGAGACCAGGCCGGTGACCGTCGGCCTGGTCCGGTTCCTGGCCCCGGAGACGGGCCTGGACGTGCCCCGGATGGCGGCCGGTACGGTCATCGTCACGGCGCCGCTGCTCGCCCTGTTCCTGATCGGGCAGCGGCAGTTCATCAACAGCTTCCTGCGGTCGGGGATCAAATAGACACCCTGCTAGAGCGCCCGGTGGCCGCCCAGCGCCCGGGTGATCCGGTCGGCGGCCTCGGCCAGCACCCCGCCGAGCTCGGTGATCTGGCGCACCGACTGGTCGCCCTTGAGGCCGGTGACGGAGAGCGCGCCGAGCACCGTCCCGGTGTGGTCGAAGACCGGGGAGGCGACGCAGAGCACCCCGTCGGAGTCCTCCTCGTCGTCCACGCCGTAGCCGCGTTCGCGGGTCAGGTCGAGCTCGGCCCGCAGCTCGGCCGCCGAGGTGATGGTCTTGCGGGTGCGGAAGGGCAGGCCGGTCTCCTCGGCGATGCGGTCGGTCACCGCGGGCGGCAGCAGGGAGAGGATCACCTTGCCGGCGGCCGAGGTGTGCGGCAGCTCGCGCACGCCGAGCGGGGTGTGGAAGCGGATGGTGCCCGGGGCGTCGACCCGGGCGATGAACATCGGGTAGCCGTCGTCGTTGATCGCGGCGCGCGCCGTCATCCCGGTCTGCCGGCTCAGCTCGTGCAGCGCCGGTTTGACCACGTCGGCCAGCGGGTGCGCGGCGGACGCCCGGTCGCCGAGCCGCACCAGCGCCATACCGAGCCGGTAGCGGGGGCCGGGCTGCACGTCGCGCAGATAGCCGGCGTCGACCAGGGTGCGGGCCAGCGAGTAGGCGGTGGACTTGGAGGTACCGAGGCCGCGGGTGAGCTCGGTGAGGGTGACCCCCTCGGCCGGGCCCTCGGCGACCAGGTCCACCAGCCGCAGCGCCCTGACCACGCTCCCCACCGCGTAGGTCCGCTTCTCGCCGGTCTCCGTGGTGTCCGCCATCGCTGTGCTGTCCCCGTCCTGCTGTATGGAACCCAATTCTTCTCTGCCGAACATTCTAGGAGGGGTCCGTGGACCTGCTGACGCTCGCGACCGCGGTGGCGCGAAGGGGAGCCGACTTCGTCCTGAGCAGACGGGTGGCGGCGGTCTCCGTGGTCGCGACCAAGTCCTCCGAGCTGGACGTGGTGACGGCCGTCGACCGCGAGGCCGAGACGCTGATCCGCGAGGCGCTCCGCGCGGCCCGCCCGCGGGACGGCTTCCTCGGCGAGGAGAGCGGACACCGGCCCGGCGGTAGCGGGCTGACCTGGATCGTCGACCCGATCGACGGGACGGTCAACTACCTGTACCGGGCGGTGCCGTACGCGGTGAGCGTGGCCGTGGGGAGCGGGCCGCCCGAGGCGTGGACGGCCGAGGCCGGCGCGGTGGTGGTGCTCCCGGCCGGGGAGGTGTTCGCCGCCGCCCGGGGGAGCGGCGCGACCCTGGACGGCCGGCCGCTGCGGGCGAGCGGGGAGACCAGGCTGGACCGGGCGCTGATCGGCACCGGCCTGGCGTACGACCGCGAGGCCCGCGCCGGACAGCTGGCCGTGCTCGGCCGGCTCGCCCCCGGGGTACGGGACGTGCGAATGAGCGGTTCGGCCTGCGCCGACCTCTGCGCGGTCGCGGCCGGCCGGCTGGACGGCTGCTACGAACGCGGCCTCGGCCCGTGGGACCACGCGGCGGGCGCGCTGATCGCCCGCGAGGCGGGCGCCGTCGTCGAGGGCCCCGACGGCGGCCCGCCGGACGCGGAGCTGGTGCTGGCCGCCGCCCCGGGGATCGCCGCCGCGCTGCGCCGGGCGGTGGGGTGAGGGCAGGGTGCCTCCTGCGGATCCCGCCGGGCGGGCGACGTTCCCCGGCCTTCGGCCGGGTCCGGCGGGCCGAAGACGGGGAGGGCGGCCTGCCATGAACAGCGATCCCCCGGTCAGCGCGTGTCATCGGCTGCCGTGGGTCCGCTTCGCCGACGGCTGAGCACCGTGGCGATCGGGAGGGCCGCTGCCAGACCGCTGAGCAGGACGGCGGCGAGCGCGCCCAGGACGGCGGGCTGGTCGCCGAAGGCGATGCCGATTGCGGCCAGGGCGGGCCCGGCGTTGCGTACCGCGGTGACGCCGCCCATGGTGGTGCGGCGCACCGGCGGACCCGTGGCCAGCAGTGTGCCGACGGCGAAGGCGGCGGCTGCGAGCAGGAAACCGGCGAGGAGGGTGAGCGAGCCGAGGAGTGCGACGACGCCACTCCAGTTGCCGACCAGCATGCCCGCCAGCACGATCAGGAATGTCACGTTCGAGACCGCGGCCGCCGTGGGGTGCCACGACCGCGCGGTGGGCGTCGCGTAGCGGCGCAGCAGCAGGCCGATGACGAACGGTACGAGCTGTAGGAGGGCCACGGTCCGCACCAGCGCCGCGACATCGAGGGAGATCCCCCCGCCGACCTCGGCGGCGGTGAGAATTCCGTTGACCGTCGGGGCGAAGGTGAGGCTGCCGAGGGCGGCGAGCAGCACCTGCATCGCCGCGCCCGCGCTGACGTCGCCGTTCTGCACCATGGCCAGCTTCGCGCCGAAGGGTCCGCCGGGGGAGGAAGCGACAAGGACAAGTGCGATGAACGCTGCCGAGGGGAGGCCGAACAGCGCACCGATGCCCCAGCCGAGCAGTGGGACGACCACCAGGTTGGCGAGCAGCGCGAGTAGCAGCAGCGGGATGCCGGCGAAGACGCCACGCAGTGCCGCCACGGTGGCCCCCAGGCCGGCGGCGAACATGGTGGCCGCGATGAAGATCACGGTGACGGCGTTGAACAGCATGTGCAGGGTGTCCATGGGGCTTTCCCCTTGCGGTGGAGCGCGCGTCGCCGCCCTCTCAGTCCTGGGGATCGCCGAGCCAGCGCAGGGCGCTCAGGCTCGGCAGGAAGCAGTACTCGCCGCCGCGGGTGGCGACGAAGCGCGGCAGGGGGGCAAGGCGGCGTCGCACCGGCCGCCGGGGGACGGTGAAGCCGGCGGTGCCGTCGTGGGAGCCGGTGACGGGGTCTTTGGTGCTGCCCGCGCCGAAGAAGACGCCGTCGTTCATCCACTGCGACTGCACGAACTCGAACTGCCGCCCGAGGTGGGCTCCGATGAACGCGAACATCAGGCCGCGGTCGACCCCGTCGTCCTCCAGAACTCCCTCGGGCAGCGGAGGACCGTAGACGGTGCCGCGTCTGATCATGCGGTGCAGTCGCACCTGTCCTGCCACCGAGGCGTCGCGGGGGTTGGCCCGGCGGATGTGGCAGCCGCCGGGTGTGACGAATCCCGCCGGGTCGTCCCGCTCGTACAGGAAGGTGTTGCGGCGGTGCGGGTCGGCACCGATCGCGGGGTCGTCGTGCTGCGGACACAGCGCCAGGGGCGCTCCGCTGCGCCAGCGTCCCATGATCTTGGCCGCGAGCAGTTCCTCGTCCTCGGGGCCGTCGGCGTTGTCCCGCAGGTAGCGCCGGAACGCGGCGACCTCCTGGTGGAGTTTTCGGAAGACCGCGTAGCTGCCGTTGCGTCCCAGCACCTCCGGCTGCGGAGTTCGGACACCGCCGATCTCGTCCCGGTAGCCGAGCACGAACTCCCCGGCCTTCAAAGGTTCTTCCAGCTGGTTCGACCCGGCGATGCCGCTTCCTTCGACGGCCGGATGGCTGATGCCGTCGCGGTAGCCGAAATGCTCGGTCTCGGTGGGCAGCGCCTGACAGTCCTGTCGCCAGATCGCGGTCACCCCGGGAAGGCTGTCGTACGCAGGGCGGGCCCGGTCGAGGGCGGCCTTCAGCCGAGGGGTGTCAGGCGCTACTGCGGTGAGCACCACATGGACATCCGAGGTGCCCAGCGGCGCTTCCCAGTTCTCGGGGCTGCTCTCGCCGACATCGCTGAGCGCTTCGGCCCGGGCGGCCATCCCTTGCCGGAACTCCCAGGCGAAGGTGGCCAGTGATGCGCGCGGCACGCCCAGCGCCGCCAGACCGTGGCAGGTGACCGCGACACTGAGCCAGGTTTCCCCCAGGGGGCTGACCGAGTCGGCGGCAGAGGCCACCATCGCGCTCGCGCGCCGTATCAACTCCCGCCCGTGTGCCCGGTCATCGATGTGGAACACGAGGTACGTCGCGGCGTAGGGGGTCGGCCGAGGACTGAGAACCCCGCGCTGAATATCGCCGAGTTCCAACGCGACGTGCGTAGGTCCGCTCACGGTTGGCCTCCCTGCGGTACTACTTCGAGACGAGGTTCCGCCAGAAATTTCGCAGGCTCTCGTCGCCGCCGAACAGCGAACTGAAGATCGTGGAGTCCGCCAGCAGCACATCGCCGGCCTGCTCACCGCTCGGAGGCATCCACAGGAACATGTTGAACTCGGTGTTGCCGGCCTCGGTGAACGGATGCGGCCTGGAGGTGTCGATCGGCTGTCTGGCCAGCACGTGGATGACATCCGGCTCGTCGGTGGTCACGGCGTAGTGCGGCAGGTGCAGATGGAAGTTGAAGTTCGTCACCCCTTCCAGCCACCCTTTCGCGTCCAGGTCCCCGACCGTGGACAGCGGGGCGATCCTGTTCTTCTCCCGCACCGCGGGGCGCAGCCCGTAGCGGTTCTCGACCGGCACCCCGAGACCCTGCATCAAGCCCCGGACGTACGTGGCGAACCGCTGCTGGCGGGGGACCAGGGGATCGCCGTGATGGCGGTACTCCAGGTCGCGCACGGCCAGATCGTCCGATGCCCCGACGTCATGGTGAGGCCCCAGGACCAGACAGGCGTCCTCTCGGCCGAGGAAGGCCCGCAGTGCCTCGACCTCCTCGGGCCGGGCCTCCTGCCCGGCGACCATGTGGTCCAGCCCGAACACGAACAGCGTGTCGGTGTCGGCCAGTACGCGCTCGTCGAGCGGGGTCCGGAAGCCGGCCTGGTCGATGCGCTGATACACCGGGACGGGGTGCCCGGTGACCTCCTCGACGAACTGCTGGAACGGCACCCAGGCCCAGAAGAACAATTCCAGTGCGCCGGCGATGCCTTGTTGGAACCGCAAGGGGTCGGACCACTTCGGGTCCTCGTAGGCAGGCCACGCCACCCGCCTGACCTCCGTCATCGTGGAGAACCGGTTGTCCAGTTCAGCCGGATTTCTGCCCGCCTCGGCCGGATAGCTCCACGAGACGTAGATGCTCACCCGTCGCCGTCCCGGGGTGTAGTCGCGCGGGACGTGGTTCTGGTTGTAGGTGCGCGCGGTCCCGACCTTGCTCATCTCGTCTCCGATCCGCGGTGGGACAAGCTTGGGACGGCCCGTTCTCACTGCAGCTGGTCGAGCATCTCCGACAGGGCATCCTTGATCCGCAGAGCCTTCTTGATCTCATCGGCCGTCACGTACGGGTACTCCCCGTACTCGATGAAGCTCGGGCAGTGATGTTCGCGCACGAACCTGACGAACGCCTCGGGGTTGGTCTGCCAGTCCTCGGGGAACCCTTCGAGGTTCTCGAAGGCCGTGCTCACACCGGCCTTGCTGAAAAGCGCGACGGCGTCCTCGGTGTACTTGTCGAAGTCGGTGTCGAAGATCCCCTGGTACATGAAGCGCGTGTCGTCGTCGAAGAGCACCCAGCGCAGGTAGTGCAGTTTCAGCGGTGCGAGAAGATGTGGATCGCCCTCCAGCGCCTCGGCCAGGGTGTGGCCGTGCTCACGGATCGCGTCGGCCCGGCCCGGTTTGACCTTCGCGACGATGGTGAACCCATAACACGCCGGTGTCTTCGGATAAACGGGGCCGTATTTCCCCTGCTCGAACTGGTCGTTGTCCTTGGGGATGACGGCCGCCTGCGGCTTGATCTCCATGTCCGCTCCTCCCGCCGCCTACCGGCCGGGAACAATCCTCCTCATTCTCCCACGCGGTACGTCCTTCCGCGCTTCGCCAAGTCCGGCCACCCGGCTAAGGCAGCGTCAGCAGCACCTTTCCCCGGGGGCCCGCGCCGCCGCGCAGGGTGGCCAGCGCGGCGGCGGCCTCGGCGAGCGGGAAGCGGTGGGTGATCACGAAGCCGGGCGCGACCTCGCCCGCGTTGAGCAGGCCCACGGTCTCGCGCCAGACCTCGGAGGTGTAGGCGAAGCTGCCGCGCACGGTGAGGTCCCCGTTGACCAGCTCGTCGATCGGAAACGCGGCCGTGCGGCCCGTTCCGGCCAGGCCGAGCAGCAGGACCGTCCCGCCGCGCCCGGCCGCGCCGACCGCCGTCCCGACCGCCTCGGGTGCGCCGGCCGCCTCCACGACCAGCTGGTAGCCCCCGCCCGCCTCCTCGGGGTCGAGGGTGAACCGGTCCGCGCCGGCCGCCGCCGCGAGCCCGGCCTGCTCCGGGCGGCGGCCGAGCAGGCAGACCTCCGCCGGGGACCAGAGCCTCAGCAGATGGACGGCGAGCAGGCCGATCGTGCCGTCGCCGACCACCAGCGCCCGCAGCCCCGGCTCGGGCGCGGCCCGGCGCAGGCCGCGCAGCACCACGGCCATCGGCTCGACCAGCGCCGCCTCGGCCAGGTCCACGCCGGGCGCCAGCCGGTGCACCAGCCGGGCGGGGACGAGCAGTTCGTCGGCGGCCGCGCCCGGCCGGGTGAAGCCGATCTCGTCGTAGGTCGCGCAGAGGTTGGTCGCGCCGCGCCCGCAGGCGGCGCACCGCCCGCACGGGACGATGCCCTCGCCGACCACCGGGGTGCCGTCGGCCAGGACGCCGGACCACTCGTGGCCCAGCACCAGCGGGTAGCGGACGTAGGCGGGGTCGACGGCACCGTCCACCAGTTCCAGGTCGGTGCCGCAGAGGCCGACCGCGCGCGGGCGGACCAGGAGCTCGCCGGCCTCCGGGTCCGCCGCGGGGGAGGGCGCGTCGGTGAGCGCGACGGCGTGCGGCCGGTCGACGCGAAGGGTGCGCATGGTCGGTCTCCTCGGTGCAACGGGTGCGGGCGCCGTGGTGGCGTCGGGCCGGCCGGCCTGTCGTGTGCTGAGCTCGTGGCGGCGGTTCAAATGTTCTGCATTACAGAACGTTGGTTGTTAATTCAGCATAGCAGCCTTGACGATCACGAAAGCGGGCTGCTTAGCTCTCCATCGTTCACTGGAACGCGGTTCTGCACTACAGAACAGGCTCAGATGTGTTGACCGAAGCACTCGCCCGGGTCCGGGCCTGGCTGGCCGAACGGGAACTGCCCGCGCTGGTCGCCACCCGGCCGCCGGCCGTCGCCTGGCTCACCGGCGGGCCGAACCCCCCGATCGACCGGACGGCCCCGTTCGACACCCTCTGGGCGGTCGTCACCCCGACCACCGCCCTGCTGCTGACCACCGAGGTCGAGTACGGCCGGCTCATCGCCGAACACCCCGATCCCGACAGCGAGTTGCGGGCCGTCCCGTGGTACGATCCGGCCGCCCCCGCGGTCGCCGCCGCACGGTTCACCGGCCACGACCCGGCGCTGATCGCCTCCGACGGCCACCCCGCCTTCGGCGTCGACGCCACGGACGACCTCGTGGCGTTGCGGCTGGCACTCACCCCCGGCGAACAGGACGCCCTGCGCGCCCTCGGTACCGACGCCACGGCCGCCGTCGAGGACGCCCTGGACGACTGGCGGCCCGGCGACCGGGACCGCGACGTCCAGGCGGCGATCGCGGCCGGGGTGGAACGCGCCGGAGCCGACGCGCCGGTCCTGATCGTCGGCGGCGACGAACGGCTGCGCCACCGCCACCCGCTGGCCGTCGGCGCACCGTTGCACCGCACCGTCATGGCGGTCCTGGTGGCCCGCCGGGGCGGACTGCACGTCGCCCTGACCCGGTTCGCCGGGGACGCCCCCGACCGCACCGCGGTCCGCGCCATCGAGGCCGAGGCGCTCGCCGCGAGCCGCCCCGGCCGCAGCTACGGGGACGCGCTCACCGCCCTCGACCGCGCCTACACCGCCGCCGGGCACCCCGGCGGCTGGCGGCAGCACTACCAGGGCGGCCCGATCGGCTACGCCCAGCGGGAGTTCGAGATCGCGCCCGGGCAGACCGACAGCCGCTGGTACCGCCAGCCGATCGCCCTCGGGCACGCGCTGGCCTGGAACCCCAGCCTCCCCGGCGGAGCCAAGGCCGAGGACACCTACCTGCTGACCGACGCCGGGCCGGAGCGCGTCACCACGGCACCGCCCGTCGTAGACCGGCCCGCCACCACCGAACGATCCGTCACCGAATGACTCGTCACCGAACGATCCGTCACCGAACGATCCGTCACCGACCCGAAAGGCAGCGCATGAGGGGCACCGAAATCCTCGCCGGACTCGGCCTGAGCGCCGAACCCGTCCCGCCGTCCAGCGAACTCCGGTTCCCCGACGGCGCCCACTACCGGGTGGAGATCCCCAGCGTCGAGGGACCGGACGTGCTGCGCGCCACCCTCGACGCGGGCGACGCCCTCGGTGTGACCGTCAACCGCGTCTCGCAGGGCAGCGGCGCCATGCTGCTCACCCGGGCCGAACTGGCCGAGATGGCCAGGATCGGCGCCGACCGGGGCGTCGAGGTCTCGCTGTTCGTCGGCCCCCGCGAGGGCTACGACACCGGCAACCACTCCCGCTCGGCCGACGGCGCCGCGCTCGCGGGCCAGCTGCGCGGTACCCGCCAGCTCCGCTACGCCGTCGAGGACGTGCTGCGCGCCGTCGAACAGGGCATCCGCGGCTTCCTGGTCTCCGACCTGGGGCTGCTGGAGGTGCTGAGCGGCCTCCAGACGGCCGGGGAGCTCCCGGCGTCCGTGGTCTGGAAGGCCTCGGTGCTGATCGCACCGTCCAACCCGGTGGCCGTGCGCCAGCTGGCC
The DNA here is from genome assembly GCF_044744345.1 of Kitasatospora sp. NPDC087315. Classification (NCBI taxonomy): domain Bacteria; kingdom Bacillati; phylum Actinomycetota; class Actinomycetes; order Kitasatosporales; family Streptomycetaceae; genus Kitasatospora; species Kitasatospora sp. NPDC087315. The sequence goes on from NZ_JBIUYD010000025.1 coordinate 113,152, forward strand.
CGGCTCGGCGCGCACACCGTCAACGTGCCGTCCGACATCACCCTCGGCCAGCTGGCCGAACTGCGGGCGGTCACCTCGCTCCCCATCGACCTCTACGTCGAGTCCCCGGACTGGCTCGCCGGAGTCGTGCGCGGCCACGAGACGACCGACCTGGTGCTCGCCGGTGCCCCGATGTACGTCAAGTTCGGTCTGCGCAACGCCCGCAACCTCTACCCGGCCGGCGCGCACCTGGCGGCCGACGCCGCCGCGATCGCCGTGGCCAAGGTCCACCGGGCCGCCGTCGCGGGGGAGTGGATCGACCGGCTGGGCGTCCCGCTCGTCCAGTCCGGTCCCGGAGCGGAGGGACTGGGGGTGCCGGAGCTGTGACCGGCCGACCGCCGCAGGGCCCGGAACCCGCCCCGTTGCGCAGCCGCGCGTGGTTCGCGGGCGACGACGAGGTCGCCGTCCTGCACCGGGTGGCGATGCGCTCGGCCGGGATCGAGCTTGCCGCCGACGACCACCGCCCGGTGATCGGCATCGCCGACTCCGCGAGCGACCTCAACCCGTGCAACCTGCCGCTCGCCGGGCTGGTCGACGCCGTCCGCCGGGGCATCACCGAGGCCGGCGGCATCCCGCTGCGCTTCCCCGTCATGTCGCTCGGCGAGGACCTGATGAAGCCGACGGCGATGCTCTACCGCAACCTCCTCGCCATGGAGGTCGAGGAGACCCTGCGGGCCAACCCGCTCGACGGCGTCGTCCTGCTCGCCAACTGCGACAAGACCGTCCCCGGCGCGCTGATGGGCGCGGCCAGCGCCGACCTCCCGGCCGTCCTGGTCACCGGCGGCGCCCGCCCGCCGGCCGTGTTCCGGGGCCGCCGGCTCGGCACCGGTACCGACCTGTGGCGGCTCTGGGAGGACCACCGCACCGGGCGGCTCTCCGACGACGCCTGGACCGAGGTCGAACGCTGCCTCTCCTGCGGCCTCGGCGCCTGCAACACCATGGGCACCGCCTCCACCATGGCGGTCCTCACCGAGACGCTCGGCCTGGCACTGCCCGGCTCGGCGACCGTCCCGGCCGGGGACCGGGCCGCCGAGACGTTCGCCGAGCAGGCCGGACGCCGGGCGGTCGAGCTGGTACGGGAGGGCACCACCCCGTCGCGGATCCTCACCCGGACGGCGTTCCGCAACGCGATCACCGTGCTCAACGCCGTCGGCGGCTCGTCCAACGCGATCATCCACCTCTCGGCCCTCGCCGGGCGGCTCGCCCTGGACCTGGCACCGGAGGACTTCGCCCGCCCGGACGTGCCGGTGCTCGTCGACGTGGCACCGTCCGGCGCCGGCCTCGTCCAGGACCTGCACGCGGCCGGCGGCGTGCCGGCCCTGGTCCGCGAACTGGGCGGCCTCCTCGGCCAGGACGCCCCGACCGTGGCCGGGACGACCCTCGGCGCGGCCGCCGCCGGCGCACCCGGTCCCTCCGGCGTGCTGCGGCCGCTCGCCGACCCGCTGCGCCGGGGCGGGGCCTTCGCCGTCGTCCGTGGCTCGCTGGCCCCGGACGGCGCGGTGATCAAGATCTCGGCGGCCGGCCCGGAGCTGCTCGTCCACCGCGGCCCGGCGCTGGTCTTCACCTCGTACCAGGAGATGCGGGCGCGGATCGACGACCCCGACCTCGATGTCACCGCCGACACCGTGCTGGTGCTGACCGGCTGCGGGCCGGTCGGGGTGCCCGGCATGCCCGAGTGGGGCATGGTCCCGATCCCCGCCAAGCTGGCGGCGCGGGGCGTCACGGACATGGTCCGGGTCACCGACGGGCGGATGAGCGGGACCAGCTTCGGCACCGTCTTCCTGCACGTCGCCCCCGAGGCCGCCGTCGGCGGGCCGTTGGCGCTGGTCCGTACCGGCGACACGGTCGTGGTGGACGTCCCGGCCGGGCGGCTCGACCTGGACGTCCCGGCGGCGGAGCTGGCCCGTCGCCGCGCCGCCTGGTCACCGCCGCCCTCGCCGCACCTGCGCGGCTGGCCCGCGCTGTACCAAAAGCACGTCACACAGGCCTCGCAGGGCTGCGACTTCGACTTCCTCCGCGCCCCCACCGAGGCGCACCTGGGGATGGTCCCCCCGGTGATCGGGCGCTCCTGAAGGGCCCTCACCCGACCCGACGCGGAAGGAAACGGATGGAGTGGGAGATCGCGGTCGCGGCCGGCGCAGAGCTGGGCGAGCGGCCGGTCTGGGACGACCGGACCGGTGAACTCGTCTGGGTCGACCTCGCGGCCGGTACGGTCCACCGGCACCGGCCGGGCGGGGACTCGGCCGTGCGGTACCCGGGCACGGTCGGCGCGGCCGGGCTCCGTGCCGCGGGCGGTCACGTCCTGGCGGCCGGCACCGACTTCGTCCTGACCGGCCCCGACGGCGGCGTCGAGCGGCGGATCCCGCTGCCCGGAGCCCCGGCGGGCGTCGCCTTCAACGACGGCGCGGTGGACCCGGCCGGGCGGTTCTGGGCCGGGACCGCCGCCCTCGATCTGCGGCCCGGCGGCGGCGCCCTCTACCTGCTCGAAGCCGACCTGACGGTGCGGCTGGTCCTGGACGGCGTCACCGAGTCCAACGGCCTCGCCTGGAACCTCGCCGGCGACCTGCTCCACTACGTCGACTCCGGCGCGCCCGAGCCGCGCGTCCGCGCCTTTCCGTACGACAAGCGGACCGGTGAGCTCGGCGCGCCCCGCGAGCTCGCCCGGTTCGGCCCCGGCGACGGCATCCCCGACGGGCTCACCGTCGACCGCGAGGACTGCCTCTGGGTGGCGCTCTGGGAAGGCGCCGCCGTCCGCCGGTACGGGCCCGACGGCACACTCCTCGCCCACCTGCCGCTGCCCGTCCGGCTGGCCACCTGCCCCGGGTTCGGCGGGCCCGGCCTGGACCTCCTGTACGTCACCACGGCCCGGTAGGGCCTCGACCCGGCCGCGCGGGCCGCCGAACCGTCGGCCGGGCACGTCCTGGTCGCCCGGCCGGGGGTCCGCGGGGTGCCCGCCCACCGCTTCGCGAACTGACCCCCCGTACCGACCCCGCGCACCGCCGCCGCGCGCCGACCCCGCGCACCGCCGCCGCACCAGGAGAACGGCCCTGAACGCCATGGACACCCCGGACACCGCACCTACCGCACCTACCGGACCCGCCGCGCACCCGCCCGGCGGCCACCCCGCCGACGCCCTGGCCGCCCGGGCCGCCGCCGCCCACGCCGAGCTGCGCCGCCGGCCCACCGCCTACCACGGGCGGCTGCTGCACGCCGTCGCCGACCGGATCGACGCCGTCGGCCCCGACCTCGTCTCCACCGCCCACCGCGAGACCAACCTGCCCGAGCCCGGCCTCACCGCCGAACTCGCCCGCACCGTACGCCAGCTGCGGATGTTCGCGGACCTCGCCGCCGACGGCTCCCACACCGAACCGGTCGTCGACCGCGCCGACCCCGCCGCCCGTCCGCCCCGGTCCGACCTGCGCCGGATGCTCGTCGGCATCGGCCCGGTCGCGGTCTTCGGGGCCGGCAACTTCCCGCTCGCCTTCGGCGCCGCCGGTGGCGACACCGCCTCCGCCCTGGCCGCCGGCTGCCCGGTGGTCTGCCGCCCGCACCCCCTGCACCCGCGCACCGCCCGGCTCACCGCCGCCGCGGTCCTGGCCGGTCTGCGCGACGCCGGTGCCCCCGACGGCACCTTCGCGCTGCTCCCGGACCCGGCCCTGGAGGCCGGCCGCCGGCTGGTCACCGCCGACCCGATCCGCGCCGTCGCCTTCACCGGCTCGTCGACCGGCGGGCGCGCCCTGTTCGACCTGGCCGCCGCCCGCCCCGACCCCATCCCCGTCTACGCCGAGATGGGCAGCGTCAACCCGGTCGTCCTGCTGCCCGACGCCCTCGCCCGCCGGGGCGAGGAGATCGCCCGGGGCCTCGCCGCCTCCCTCACCACCGGCTACGGCCAGCTCTGCACCAGCCCCGGCGTCGTCCTGCTGCCGGCCGGCGCCGGGGACTTCGCCACCCGCCTGCTCGCCGCGCTGGACGAGGCCCCCGCCGGCCGGCTGCTCAGCCCCGACCTGGCCCGCCGGCTCACCGCCGGACTCGCCGAACTCGCCGCCCTGCGCGGCGTCGTGGTGCTGCGGGACGGCACCGCCGACGACGACGGCGCCTTCACCACCACCGTGCTCGGCACCGACACCCGGACCTTCACCGAACACCCCTCGCTGCGCGAGGAGTACTTCGGCCCGGCCACCGTCCTGGTCCGGTACGACGACCCGGCCGCGCTCCCGGCCGTGCTGCGGGCCCTGCCGCCCGGTCTCACCGTCACCGTCCACGGCGACGCCGAAGCCGAACTCGTCGACGCCGCCGTCCAGCAGGCCGGCCGGGTGGTCTTCGACGGCTTCCCCACCGGGGTCGCCGTCTCCCCGGCGATGACCCACGGCGGCCCCTACCCGGCGACCACCTCCGTCCTGCACACTGCCGTCGGCCCCACTGCCGTCCGCCGCTTCCTGCGGCCGGTCACCTACCAGAACGCGCCGCGGTCCGCGCTGCCGCCGGAGCTGCGCGACGATCGTCCGGCAAGCCCCACCAGCAGGGAGAACCCACCATGCGCGTGATGGCGTACAACATCCTCGACGGCGGGGAGCGCCGCACCGAGCCGCTGCTCGCGGTGATCCGCGCCCAGCGCCCCGACGTCCTGGGCCTCTGCGAGTGCGCCGGGTTCGACACCGACGGCACCTTCGAGTGGTTCGCCGAGGAGCTCGGCCTGGTCGGCGTCCTCAACCGGGCCCCCAGCGGCAACCATGTGGCGCTGCTGCACCGGCCCGAGCTGGCGGTCGTCCGCACCTCCACCCAGTCGGCCGGGATGTACAACGGCATGGTGGAGGCGGTGCTGCGCACCGGGCTGGGGGAGGTCGCCTTCGTCATGACGCACCTCCACCCGTTCTCGCCGCTCTTCCGGCTGGCGGAGGCGGAGACCGTCGCCGGCGCCGCCTCGTTCGCGCCGCACTCGGTGGTGATGGGAGACCTCAACAGCCTCTCCGCCGCCGAACACCCCGACACCCACCGGGCGTTGGCCCGGACCCTCCGGCTGCGGACCACCACGGCCGACGGCCGGATCGACACCGGCCCGGCCGACCTGCTGGCCGCCCGGGGCTGGACCGACCTCGACCGGGGCACTCCGCGACCGACCTACCCGACCCGCATCCCGATCGCCGAGGAGGCCCCCGGCGGCGCGGCGCGGCTGGACTACCTCTTCGCCACGCCCGAACTGGCCGCACGCTGCCGCGAGTTCACCGTGGTCGACGACGACCTCGCGCACCTGGCCTCCGACCACCTGCCGGTCGTCGCGGAGTTCGACCTCGGCTGAGCGGGTGCCGGGTCGGACACCGGGCCGGGAGCCGGGCACCGGAGTAGACTTCCGGGCCGAAGGCTTCGGTGAGGGGGAACCGTGGTGCGGCTGAGTGTCGACATCCGTGCCTCGCTGGTCGCGCGGGCCTTCCACCACGCCTTCACCCGGCCGGTGGTGGCGATCGACGGTGTGGAGACGCCCGCGGTCTGGGGCCGGACGCGACTGCCCGTCGAGCCCGGGCCGCACCGGCTGGCCGTGTACTTCCGCTACCGCGGCCAGCGCACCGCCCGGCTCGGCCTCGGGCAGAGCGAGTTCACCGCCGACACCGCCGTGCCCGAACCGCACGCCACCGCCCGGCTCGGCCCGCGCAACGGCAGCCACTTCCGCGTCACCGTCGACACGCGGACGGGTGGGCGTCAGCCCGAGGAGCCCACGGGGTAGGCGTACGTCCCCGCGCGCAGGACGTCGCGCAGCGCCGTCGGGCCCGGCAGCCAGCTGCCGAGGACCAGGGCGGACGGGTAGAACATCGGCCCGGGCAGGGCGTCGACCGGGAACCGCTCCCAGCCGGCGCAGGCGTGCGGCTCGGTGACCTCGGCGGCGGCCAGGCTCGGCGGGGCGAGCACGGCCGCGGTGAGCCTGGGCCGGCCCAGCTCGTGGTCGAGGAGGACGGCCAGGACGCGCATCTCCGAGGCGGGGAGCACGATGCCGGTCTCCTCGGCGAGTTCACGCGCGGCGGCCTGCTCGAAGGACTCGCCCGGGTCGTCCACCTTGCCCCCGGGCAGGCTCCAGGTGGGCGGCTCGCCGGCGGTGATCCGGCGGCCGAGCAGCACCCGGCCGTCCCCGGTGGGCACGATCACGCCTGCGCCGAGCATCGGTGCGGTGGTCAACTCCGGTCTCCTTCACGGACGGCGATGCGGGCGGCGATACGGCGGCGATACGGGTCTTCGGACGGCGACCCGGACGGGCGGGGGGAGCCGACGGGCCGCCACCGCGCGGCGGCCCGTCGTCGGACGGCGGTCCGTCACCAGGCGGCGCGGTCGAAGTCCTTGAGGAAGCAGCCGTACAGGTCCTCGCCCTGCTCGCCGCGGACGATCGGGTCGTACACCCGGGCGGCGCCGTCGACCAGGTCGAGCGGGGCGTGGAAGCCCTCCTCGGCGAGGCGCATCTTGTCCGGGTGCGGCCGCTCGTCGGTGATCCAGCCGGTGTCGACGGCGGTCATCAGGATGCCGTCGGTCTCGAACATCTCCTGCGCGCTGGTGCGGGTGAGCATGTTGAGCGCGGCCTTGGCCATGTTGGTGTGCGGGTGGCCGGCGCCCTTGTAACCGCGGGTGAACACACCCTCCATCGCCGAGACGTTGACCACGTACTTGCGGCGGGAGGCGGAGGCGGCCATCGCCGGGCGGAGCCGGCTGATCAGGATGAACGGCGCGGTGGAGTTGCAGAGCTGGACCTCCAGCAGCTCCACCGGGCCGACCTCGTTGACGGTCTGCACCCAGCTGTTGGTGGACGCGAGGTCGGGCACCAGGCCGCCGGCGTCGATCGCGGTGCCGGCCTCGATCCGGGCGGGCGTCGCGGAGCCGGTGACCAGGGCCAGCGAGGTGACGTCCTCGGCGGAGATCCGCTCGCTGCCGCCGGTGGCCTGGGCGGGCAGCGCGGGCAGGTCGACGCTGCCGCTGCCGAACCGGCCGATGGTGGTGGACTGCGGCAGCTCGCCGGCCGGCAGCGGCGCCGACTCGGCGGCGACCAGCTCGCGGTAGGACTCCGGCGGCCGGCGCACGGTCTGCGCGGCGTTGTTGATCAGGATGTCCAGCGGGCCGTCCGCGGCGACCTCGTCCGCGAGCGCCAGGACCTGGGCCGGGTCGCGCAGGTCGATGCCGACGATCTTGAGGCGGTGCAGCCACTCGGCGCTGTCCGGCATCGCGGTGAAGCGGCGGATGGCGTCGTTGGGGAAACGGGTGGTGATGGTGGTGTGGGCGCCGTCGCGCAGCAGCATCAGCGCGATGTACATACCGATCTTGGCCCGGCCGCCGGTGAGCAGCGCGCGCTTGCCGGTGAGGTCGGCGCGGGCGTCGCGGCGGGCGCGGTTCCTGGTGGCGCAGGGCTGGCAGAGGTTGTGGTAGAACGCGTCCACCTCGACGTACCGCTGCTTGCAGGTGTAGCAGGAGCGCGGGCGCTCCAGGATGCCGGCGATCTCGGCGGTGGTGACGGTGGTCAGGCCGAACGCGCCGGCCGTCTCGTCGTCGATCCGGGTCGGCGCGCCGGTGGCGGTCCGTGCGGTGACCTCGCGGTCGTTGGCGGTCTTCCGGGCCCGGGTCTCCTGGCGGCGGCGCTGCTTGAGCGTGCGGAATATGCCGCCGACGGCCTTGCGGACGGTGATCGCGTCCGGGTGGTCCACGTGCAGCTGGTCGAGCTCGGCGAGCACGTCGAGGCAGAGCCGCAGCCGCTCGGGGTCGAGACCGGGGCCGTAGTCGATCTCCTCCTCGGGGCCTTCGCCGCCGCCGTCCCGCTCGATGTCCTGCTCGAAGTCCACGCCCGCCGTCATTCCCGCTGCCGTTCTCTGGTCTCGCCTCGCCGTTACCGCGTGAATGCTACGGGAGCGGCCGTGGCCGGGGCGAAAAGCGGACCGGCTGGAGGAACCTCCAAGCCGGACGCCGATCCGGTGATCATGCTTTGTGCGGTGCGCCAGCAATCCTGTTCGAACTGGCTTTTGGTTCCACCGTCCCGGAGAATCGAATGCTGGGTGCGGGGCGCCCGAACGCGCCCTGCGGCACCACCGCAATCGCGCCCGAGGTGTACCTCCCCCCAGCCAGAGAGCCCCTTCATGCGCTTCCTGAACGACCTCATGCCCTCGTACGACCTGACGTACGACGACGTCTTCATGGTCCCCAGCCGTTCCGCCGTGGGCTCCCGGCAGGCGGTCGACCTCTCCTCGAACGACGGCACCGGCACCACCATCCCGCTGGTCGTGGCCAACATGACCGCCATCGCCGGCCGCCGGATGGCCGAGACCGTCGCCCGCCGCGGCGGCCTGGTCGCCATCCCGCAGGACATCCCCACCGAGGTCATCGCCGACGTCATCGGCTGGGTCAAGCAGCGCCACCTGGTGCACGACACCGCCATCACGCTGGACCCGGGCGCCACCGTCGCCGAGGCGCTGTCGCTGCTGCACAAGCGGGCGCACGGCGCGCTGGTCGTGGTCGAGGACGGCCGGCCGGTCGGCGTGGTCACCGACTCCGACTGCCAGGGCGTCGACCGCTTCACCAGCCTCGCCGACGTCATGTCCCGTGACCTGGTGCTGCTGGACGAGGGCATCGACCCGCGCGCCGCCTTCGACCGGCTGAGCGAGACGCACCGCAAGCTCGCCCCGGTGGTGGACGCCGAGGGCCGCCTGGTCGGCATCCTGACCCGCAAGAACGCGCTGCGTGCCACCCTCTACACCCCGGCCGTGGACGCCGCCGGCAAGCTGCGGATCGCGGCCACCGTCGGCATCAACGGCGACGTGGCCGGCAAGGCCCAGGCCCTGATCGACGCCGGGGCGGACGTGCTGGTGGTCGACACCGCGCACGGCCACCAGGAGTCGATGATCAGCGCGCTGCGCGCGGTGCGCGGGCTGGACCCGCGGATCCCGATCGTGGCCGGCAACGTGGTCTCCGCCGCCGGTGTCCGCGACCTGGTCGAGGCGGGCGCCGACATCCTCAAGGTCGGTGTCGGCCCCGGCGCGATGTGCACCACCCGGATGATGACCGGCGTCGGCCGCCCGCAGTTCTCCGCCGTGCTGGAGTGCGCCGCCGAGGCCCGCCGGCTCGGCCGGCACGTCTGGGCCGACGGCGGCGTGCGCCACCCGCGCGATGTCGCGATGGCGCTGGCCGCCGGTGCCTCGAACGTGATGATCGGCTCCTGGTTCGCCGGTACCTACGAGTCGCCGGGCGACCTCCAGACCACCGCGGACGGACGCCAGTACAAGGAGAGCTTCGGCATGGCCTCGGCGCGCGCGGTGAGCAACCGCACGGCCCAGGACTCCGCCTACGACCGCGCCCGCAAGGCGCTGTTCGAGGAGGGCATCTCGCACTCGCGGATGTTCGTCGACCCGGCCCGCCCGGGCGTCGAGGACCTGATCGACTCGATCGTCGCCGGGGTGCGCAGCTCCTGCACCTACGCGGGCGCCTCCAGCCTGGAGGAGTTCCACGAGAAGGCCGTGGTCGGCATCCAGAGCGCCGCCGGCTACGCCGAGGGCAAGCCGCTGCACTCCAGCTGGGCCTGATCGCCCGGGCGCGGTGTTCGGCCGACGCCCGGCCGGTTCCCCGCCACGGGGAGCCGGCCGGGCGCCGGCGCGGCGGTGGTGCCGTGGAACCCCAGCGGGGTGAGCAGGGCGCGGCCGAGCAGGCCGACCGATCCGTCCAGCGCGGCGGCGAGCGCGGCCGCCGCCAACGGCACCCCGCGCAGCTCCCAGAGCGCGAGCACGCTCGTCCACGCCGCCTCGCGGGCCGCGTCGACCGACCAGGCGCCCACCCGGTGGGTGAGCGGCTCGGCCCGCTCCAGCAGGTCGGGCCCGGGCATCAGCTGCTCGCGGACGGTCGTCTCCACCTCCGCCAGCAGTCCGTTGATCCGGTCGTAGTCCCCGGCCAGTTCGTCCGGCGGGCAGCCCAGCCGGTGGCAGGTGTCCAGGACGGCGAGCGGCAGATCGTGCTGGATGTGGGCGTTCATCCCGGCCAGGGCGAACTGGACCGGGTGCACGTCCGGGTCCGCGCGCAGCTCGAACAGCGGCCGCCAGCAGGCGGGCGGCCGCCCACCGGCCGCGTCGGCGTCCACGGCCAGCAGATAGCGCCCGGCGAACGCCGCGTCCAGCTCGGCCATGGCGACCGGGTCGGCGAAGTAGGGCCGGTCGCACGCCGTCAGCCGGTCGCGCACGGTCTCCGTCACCGTGAGGTACATCCGGTTGAACACCGCCACGCCGTCGCCCCCGGGCAGGCCCGCCCCGATCTCCCGCAGCCGGCCGATCACCCCGTCGACCTTCCCGAGCCCGGGTCCGAGCCCGGGCCCGAGCCGGGGACCCGGTCCGGGTCCGACCGCCGCCGTCACCGCACCACCCGGCATACGTCACTCCCCGACGTCGATCGCGCACCGATCGCATCATCGTGTCAGCGGAACGCCGGGCCGCAGCCGGTGCCGCGCGGCCGACGGCCGTCGGAGTGATCAGCCCAACTCGTACTCCAGGACGTACAGGACGTAGGCGTGCCTGCCCTCCCCGTCGGCGGAGAGCCGGAACGTGCCGGTGAACCCGGCCGGTTCGCCCGGCACCTGGCCGCTGCGGTCAGTGCTCCCAGTGCTCCCGGCGCTCCCAGCGCACCGCCAGCAGCGCCGCGTCGTCGGCCAGTCCGGCCAGGCCGACCCAGCGGCCGACATCCGCGAGCAGCTCGTCCAGCACGTCCGCCGGGCTCCCGGCGTGCAGCCCGGCGAACCGCTCGGCCAGCGGGTAGAACCGCCCGGCCGCGTTCCGCGCCTCGGACACGCCGTCGGTGTGGAGCAGCAGCAGATCGCCCGGGCGCGGCTCGAACCGGCCCACGCGGTACCGGCCGCCGACCAGGCCGAGCAGGCCCAGCGGCGGGGCGTGCAGGGGCGGTTCCAGTTCGCCGACCCGCCCGGCCCGGCGGTACAGCGGGTTCGGATGGCCGCAGTTCACGAAGTCGACCGGCCCGCCGTCCGGCGCCGCGTTCAGCAGCAGCGCCGTCACGAAGCGGTCGTTCTCCGGGCGGCCGGTCAGCGCCGCGTCCAGCCGTTCGGCCAGCCGGGCGAGGTCAGGCTCGGTGCGCGCCGCCTCCCGGAACACCCCCAGCACGTCCGCGGCCGTCTCCACCGCCGGGAGCCCGTGCCCCTGCACGTCCCCCAGCAGGATCCGCACACCGTACGGGGTGTTCGCCACCTCGTACAGGTCGCCGCCGATCCTGGCCTCGGCCGCCGCCGCGACGTACCGCACGGCGGTCCGCAGCGGCCCGATCCGCTCCGGCGGCGGGCGCAGCAGGGCCCGCTGCGCCGCCTCGGCCACCGTCCGGACGTGGAGCAGCTCGCGCTCCCGGGCCGCCACCAGGACGACGTTGCCGGCGCTGGCCAGGGTGGCGGCCAGCACGGTGATCAGCGCGGTGACGTGGACGGAGTCGGGCAGACCGCTGTTGGTCAGCTCCAGCAGTGCGACGGCGGCGATGGCGATCGCCCCGGCGATCAGCGGCACCCGCGCCGTCCGCGTGGTGGCCCCGGCCAGTATCGGCGCCACCGCCAGCACGGGGGAGAGGGTCGTCCCGGGCCCGGTGACGAGGTCGGCCACCACGGCCGCGCCCAGCAGCAGGAACGCGCCGCACAGCAGCAGCCTGGTCCGCCGCGGCAGATGCAGCGGCGGCACCGCGTCCGGTAGGCTCTCGGCGCTCACCTGCCAGCTCCTCCCGTCCTGGGCACGGCCGGTCCGACCTCTCACCCTCCACTTTCCTCCGCGCGCGCCGCCACCGGCACCTCGGGCGCCGCCCGATACCGGGCGGCTCCGGCGGCAGGGCTCCGGCGGCAGGGCTCCGAAGGGGTCCGGTTAGGCTGGCCGGGAGATGAGACGGAAGAGCAAGCCGCCCGCCCCCCTCCCGCAGCGCAACGGGGTGGACCCGGTACACCTGCGGCTGCCGGCCGAGGGCGCGTGGCCGACGGTGCGGGCGCACCTGGTCGACCGGTTGCCCACCGTGGACCCGGCGCGGATCGACGCCCTGCTGGCCGCCCGCGAGATCGTCGGCGAGTCCGGGCCGATCGGCCCGGACGAGCCGTTCCGGCCCGGTGCCCACCTCTGGCTCTACCGGGATCCGCCGGACGAGACCCCCGTCCCGTTCCGGCTGGACGTGCTCCACCACGACGAGCACCTGGTGGTGGTCGACAAGCCGCACTTCCTGGCCACCACGCCGCGCGGCCGGCACGTCGTCGAGACGGCGCTCTCCCGGCTGCGGCACTCGCTCGCCCTGCCCGCGCTCAGCCCGGCGCACCGGCTGGACCGGCTGACCGCGGGCCTGGCCATGTTCGTGGTGCGGCCCGAGGACCGCGGCGCCTATCAGACGCTGTTCCGGGACCGGCTGGTCCGCAAGGAGTACCAGGCCGTCGCGCCGTACGACCCCGCGCTCGTGCTGCCGCGGACGGTGCGCAGCCACATCGTCAAGGAGCGCGGGGTGATCGCGGCCCGGGAGACCGACGCCCCGCCGAACAGTGAGAGCCGGATCGACCTGGTCGAGCGGCGCGACGGCCTCGCCCGCTACCGGCTGCGGCCGCTCAGCGGGCGCACCCACCAGCTGCGGCTGCACATGAGCAGCCTGGGCGTGCCGATCCTCGGGGACCCGGTGTACCCGGTGGTACTGCCGGAGACGGCTCCGGACGACTTCCGCCGCCCGCTGCAACTCCTGGCATCGGTGGTCGAGTTCACCGACCCGCTGACCGGGCGGCCGCGGCGCTTCGAGAGCCGCCGCACGCTGACCGCCTGGTCGGACCCGGAGGCGTGGGCCGCCGGGCCCGAGCCCGCCGATCCGCCGGCCCGCGAACAGCCCTCGGCCGACCGGACGGTCCAAGCCGACCGGACGGTCCGGGACCGTCGGATGATCTAGGACCGCTGGTCTAGGGCGAAGGGACGACTCCGCTTCGGGCCCGGCGGCCGATCCGTCTCGGACCGGGCCGGGGCGATCGTGGGGGCATGAACGCACCGCAGCACACCGCCTCCACCGTCCGGCCCGGTCCCGTCGCCCTGGTCACCGGCGCCTCGCGCGGTCTCGGCCTCGCCCTCGCCAGGGGGCTGGCCGCCGCCGGCTGGCAGTTGGTGATCACGGCCCGCGACAGCGCGGAGCTCTCCGCCGCGGAAGCCGAACTGGCCGCCGTCACCACGGTCTCCGCCCCGGCCGGTTCGGTGGTCGACGACGATCACCGCGAACGCCTCGCCGAGGCCGCCGCCGCCCTCGGGGGCGCCGACCTGCTGGTCAACAACGCCTCCACGCTGACCGGTTACGACCTCGCAGGCGCGCCGCTGCCGCACCTGGCGGACTTCCCGCTGCCCGGTCTGCTGGAGACCTTCGAGGTCAATGTCCTGGCACCGATCGCCCTCACCCAGCTCCTCCTGCCCCAGCTGCGCGGCCGGGCCGGCGCGGTGCTCAACATCAGCTCGGACGCTGCCGTCGAGGCCTACGAGGGCTGGGGCGGCTACGGTGCGAGCAAGGCCGCGCTCGACCACGCCTCCGCCGTACTCGCCCAGGAGGAACCGCGGTTGAGGGTCTGGGCGGTCGACCCGGGTGACCTGCGGACCAGGATGCACCAGGAGGCTTTCCCCGGGGAGGACATCTCCGACCGGCCGCTGCCGGAGACCGTGGTCCCGGCCCTGCTGGCCCTGCTCCGTGACCGCCCCGCCTCCGGCCGCTACCGCGCCGCCGACCTGACGGCCGCCGCCGCGGCCCTCGCGCCCGATGCGGCCCTCGCCACCGTCCGGGGCGGGCGATGAGCGGGACGCTCCTGGGCCCCGGCATCGACGTCACCGTCCCGCCCGAACTCTCCGCCCGCGCACCGGCCGAGGCCCGCGGAACGGCCCGGGACGGCGTCCGGATGCTGGTCGGCCGCCGACGCGGCACGGCCGTCGAGCACCACGCCTTCACCGAGCTGCCCGAGGTGCTGCGCCCGGGCGACCTCCTGGTGGTCAACAACTCGGCCACCCTGCCCGCCGCGCTGCCCGGCCGGCTGCCCGACGGCACCCCCGTGGCGCTGCACCTCTCCTCCGCCCAGCCCGACCAACGCGGTTCCTTCCTGGTCGAGTTGCGCCGCGTCACCCCCGGTGAGGCCGCCGCCCACTACCCGCCGGCCGAGTCCCCGGCCCGACCGGGCCTGCGGGTGGCGCTGCCGGACGGCGCGTCGGCCGTGCTCGTCGAACCGTTCACCGCCCGGCTCTGGTACGCCCGACTCTCCCTTCCGGTAACGCTGTTGCGCTACCTGGCGGGCCACGGCAAGGCCATCCGGTACGGCTACGTGGACCGGGACTGGCCGATCGAGGCGTACCAGACGGTCTTCGCCACCGTCCCCGGCAGCAGCGAGATGCCCAGCGCCGCACGGCCGTTCAGTGCCGGGACGGTGGCGCGGCTGGCCGGGCGCGGGGTGCTGGTGGCGCCGGTCACCCTGCACACCGGTGTGGCCTCCCCGGAGGCGCACGAGGCGCCGTACGCCGAGCGGTTCCAGGTGCCGGCGGCCACCGCCCGGCTGGTCGGGCACGTCCGGGCCGGTGGCGGGCGGGTGATCGCGGTCGGCACCACCGCCGTCCGCGCCCTGGAGTCGGCGGTCGGCCCGGAGGGGACGGTCCAGCAGGCCGACGGCTGGACCGAGTTGGTGATCACCCCCGAACGCGGGGTGCGGGCGGTGGACGGCCTGCTCACCGGCTGGCACGAGCCGCGCGCCTCCCACTTGCTGATGCTCGCGGCCGTCGCCGGGGGTCCGCTGCTGGCGCGCTGCTACGCGGAGGCCGTCCGGCACCGCTACCTCTGGCACGAGTTCGGCGACGTCAACCTGCTGCTGCCGGACTGAACCGCCCGCCCGGCCGGCCCCGCGAACAGGCCGCAGGCCGGGTGTCCGGGCAGGCCCGCCGGTCCCCGTCGGTGGATCCGTTCGCCGCCTCCTGCCGGGCCCCGGGCCCCGGGCCCGGCTACGGCTACAGCACGGAGGAGCCCGGCGGCAGCTCCAGTTCGAACCAGACCACCTTGCCTTCCTTGGTCCGGCGGCTGCCCCATCGGTGCGCGAGTTCGTTGACCAGCTGCATGCCGCGGCCGCCCTCGTCCTCCGCGTGGGCACGCCGGATCCGGGGCGTCTCGCTGTCCTGGTCGGCGACCTCCACCGTGAGCACCCGGTTGCAGAACAGCCGTAGCTGGGTGGGGGATCCGGCGTGCACCAGGGCGTTGGTGATCAGCTCGCTGGTGAGCAGCTCGGCCCAGTCGGCGAGCGGGTCCAGCCCCCAGCCGGCCAGTGTGTCGCGGGTGAACCGGCGCGAGTGCGAGACCATGGCGCGGTCTCCGGTCAGCGGCAGGGTGGCGATCCGGTCGGTGCCGATCGGCCGGGCCTGCGCCATGATGACGGCGATGTCGTCCTCGCTGGTGCGGCCGGTGAGCGCGGCCAGCACCGCGTCGCAGGTCTGTTCCAGCGAGCCGCGCCGGTCGGCGATCGTCCGGCAGAGCAGCCGCAGGCCCTCGTCCAGGTCGTGCCCCCGGCGCTCGACCAGGCCGTCGGTGTACAGCGCCAGGATGCCCTCCTCGGGGAGGGTGAACTCGACGCTCTCGAAGGGCACTCCGCCGACGCCCAGCGGTGCCCCCGGCGGCAGTTCGAGCAGCCGGGCCCGCCCGTCGGAGCCGGCCACCACCGGGGGCAGATGGCCGGCGCAGGCGGCGGTGCAACGGCGGTCCACCGGGTCGTAGACCACGCAGACGCAGGTGGCGAACTGGCCCTCGCCGAGCGCGGACGTGGCCTCGTCCAGCCGGTGCAGCACCCTGGTCGGATCCAGGTCGAGCGTGATCAGCGTGCGTGCCACCGTGCGGAGCTGGCCCATGGTGGCGGCGGCCCGGATGCCGTGGCCCATCACGTCGCCGACCACCAGGGCGACCCGGCCCGAGGAGAGCGGGACGACGTCGAACCAGTCGCCGCCGACCTCGCTGACCACGCTGCTCGGCAGATAGCGGTAGGCGATCTCCAGGCCCAGCGCGCGGTGCACGTCCTGGGGGAGCAGGCTGCGCTGGAGCGTCAGCGCGGTGTCCCGCTCCCGGCGGTAGAGCCGGCCGTTGTCCATGGCGAGCGCCGTCCGCGAGGCGAACTCCTCGGCCAGCGCCCGGTCCGCCGGTCCGAACGGCTGCGGGTTGCGGGTCCGGATGAACTCCGCGCCGCCCAGCACCAGGCCGCGCGCCAGCAGCGGCACCATCAGATAGGAGTGCACCCCGGCATCCAGGCCCGGCTGCACCCGGTCCGGCGAGGACGCGATCCGGCGCAGCGCCTCCTCGTCGACCTCCGGGACCAGGATCGAGCGGCCGGTGCGCAGGCTCTCCGCGTACACCTGGGCGGACTGCGAGGTCGTGCCCACCTGGTCGGACGCCTCGGCCATCGTGCCGTCGGAGTCCGTCTCGCCGACCGCCACCGCCCGCATCAGCACCGAGCCCTTCTCCGGTACCGGGCCCGGCTCGTCGCCGCTGAGCACCGCGTCCCGCAGGTCGACGGTGACGAAGTCGGCGAAGCGCGGGATCACCACCTCCACCAACTCCTCGGCGGTGCGGTGCAGATCGAGGGTGGTGCCGATCCGGGTGCTCGCCTCGTTGAGCAGCGACAGCCGCTGCTGCGCGGTCCACACCTCGTCCAGGGCGCGCTGGCGGGCCGCGGCCGCGTCGCGCTCCCGGGTGAAGAGCAGCGCGTTGTCGATCGAGAGCGCCGCCCGGACCGCCAGCTCCCCGGCCAGCGCCAGGTCCTCGTCGTCGTACGGCCGCTCCACCACCGTCCGGTAGAAGCCCGCCACGCCCACCGCCGCGCCGCGGGCGATCAGCGGCAGCACCATGAACGAGTGGAGGTTCTGCTCCCACACCGCCGCCGTGCGGACCGGGTCGTCGGCGAACCAGGCCATTCCGGCGGCGTCCATCTGCGGTACCAGCACCGGCTTGCGGTGCTGGAGGCTCCACGCGTACGGCGAGCCGGGCCGGAACCGCTGCACCCCGCCGACCCGGTCGATCGGCCTCAGCGTGGAGTCGGGTGTCGAGTGGAAGGCCATCCGGCGCAGTACGGCGGAGCCGTCCGCCGGGGCCCGGGCCTCGCGCTCGCCGCGGATCAGGTCGTCCAGTATCTCGACCACCACCGTGTCGGCCAGCCGGGGCGTCGCGACCTCCGCCAGCTCCAGTGCGGTCTGGGCGAGATCGAGCGTGGTGCCGATCCGGGTCGAGGCGACGTTGACCAGCGCCAGCCGATCCTGCGCGGCCCTCGCCTCGCGCAGCGCCCGCTGGCGGGCCAGGACGGTCTGGTGCTCGCGCAGGTACAGCCGGGCGTTGTCGATCGCGACGGCGGCGCGCGAGGCCAGCTCGTCGCCGACGGTGATGTCCGCCGCCGCGAACGACTCCCGGTCGCCGCGCCGCGAGTACACCACCATGCCGAGCGTGGTGCCCCGCGCCACCAGCGGGGTGATCCGCACCGAGCGCGGGCGGTCGCCGAGGTACGCCTGGCGGCTGTTCTCGGTGATGCCCTCGCTCAGCAGCGGCAGCTCCCAGGACGGCACCACCACCGTCCGCCCGGTCGCCAGCGCCCGCGTGTACGGGGAGTCCGGTGCCAGCTCGTACACCGCGTCCACCGGCAGGGTCTCGGCCGGGTACGCCGGGTCGGCGGTGGCGAGCGCGAGCCTGCGCACCAGCTGCGGGGCCGCCGGGTCGAGCGGCGCCACGCCGCGCCCGGCGACCAGCGCCTCCAGCGCGAACACGCCGCTGATGTCGGCGATCTTGGGCACCATCGCATCGGTCAGTTCGCGGGCGGTCTGCCGCAGGTCGAGGGTGGTGCCGATGGACGCGCCCGCGTCGACCAGGAGGGCCAGCCGCTCCTGTGCGCGGGCCGCCCGGGCGTCCGCGCGGAAGTGCTCGGTGATGTCGATGACGGTCGAACTGACCCCGAGGACCCGCCCGCCGGGATCCTCCAGCCGGAAGTACGAGGCCGACCAGGCGTGGTCGTGCGCCGGGTCGCCCGGGGTGCGGCCGTGCGAGTGGGTGTCCACGACCGGCTCGCCGCTCTCCAGCACCCTCCGCATCACCGCCTCGCTCTCGGCGCCGTTGATCCCGGGCAGCAGCTCGGTCAGCCGGCGGCCCAGATGGGCCTCGACGGGCAGACCGTTGACCCGGGCCAGCGCGTCGTTCAGCCGGACGAAGGCGAGCTCGGTGTCGAACACGCTCATGCCGATGGGGGACTGCGTGAAGAAGCCGTCGAGGATGGCGAGATCCGCCTGGATCCGGCGCAGCGTCGTGACGTCCGCGGCGACGGCGAGGACCAGCGGGGTGCCGCCGGGCCCGGCGATCGGGTGGGTGCGGAACTCCAGCGAGACCTGGTGGCCGTCGCGGTGCCGGACGGGGAAGACCCCCGACCAGCCGCGGCCGTCCAGAATCCCCTGGAAGAGGGCCAGCACCTCGGGCCGGTTCTCCTTCGAGGTCAGCAGCTGCGCGGCCTTGGCGCCGACCGCCTCCTCGGCGGTGTAACCGAGCAGCGCCTCGGCGTCACTGCTCCAGTGCAGGATCCGGCCGTCGGCCTCGACCAGCGCGGTCGCGATCGGCACCATCAGCAGGGCGTCCTGATCCGGCCCCCCGACCGGCTGCCCCCGGCGCGGTCGTCCGGGGTCGCCGGCATCACGCTGCTCGTTCACCATGGCCAGAGAACCGCCCGGAGATCGTTTTCACCAGCCCTGCCATCTTCCCACGCGGGCCCGGCCGACCGCGCGGGCGAGGGGCGGGGGAGTCCGCCGGCCGTTCTTCGCGAGGCCCGGTCCGTCCGCGCGGTAGGGGGCGCCGCTCAGTCCAGCGCTTCCAGGACGGTGGCGTTGGCCAGGCCGCCCGCCTCGCACATGGTCTGCAGCGCGTAGCGGGCGCCCCGCGCGCGCATCGGGTGCACCAGCGTCGTCATCAGCCGGGTGCCGCTGGCGTCGAGCGGGTGGCCGAGCGCGATCGCCCCGCCGTGGACGTTCACCTTCGCCGGGTCCGCGCCGGTCTCCCGCAGCCAGGCCAGCACCACACTCGCGAACGCCTCGTTCACCTCGAACAGGTCGATGTCCGACAGCGAGAGCCCGGCCCGGCGCAGCGCCTTCCCGGTCGCGGGCAGTGCGCCGGTGAGCATCAGCAGCGGGTCCGAACCGGTCACCGTGAAGGAGTGCGGCCGGGCCGGCGGGCGCAGCCCCAGCCGCGCGGCCGTCTCGCCGCTGGTGATCAGCACGGCCGAGGCGCCGTCGTTGATCGGGCTGCTGTTGCCCGCGGTCACCGACCAGCCGATCTGCGGGAACCGCTCGGCGAAGGCCGGGTCCTCGCACGCGGGCCGCAGCCCGGCCAGTACCTCGGGCGTGGTGCCGGGGCGCACCGACTCGTCCGCCGTCACGATGCCGCCGGGCGTCACCACCGGGGCCGGCTCCGCCTCGAACAGCCCGGCCGCCCGGGCGTGGGCCGCCTTGGCATGGAGGAACGGACCGAGCTTGCACCTTGTTCCCGACCTGCGATAACAAGCCCAAGGTGCATTGTGATGCGACCGTGTGTCCGCCCAGTTGACGTGAGCCCGTTCGGTCCCGCCTGCACATTCCAGCGGGCATGCAAGCGGGACCGATCGCGACGTTAGGCCGCCGGAAGGGCGAGCATCGGTCGGGCGTCACTCATGCTGGTCGGGGCGGGCGGAGTCGGCGGCGGGGGCGGTTGGGGGGAGTGCCACGCCTTGGCGGCCACGATCACGCCGCCGTCCTCGGGGCCGACCCACAGCGAGAGGTCAGCGGCGTATCCGCACCCCGCCATCGCGGCCAGCGTCCGGCCGCTCACGGTAGCGTCGTAGGTTGCTTCCTCAGGACGCTCCGGCCGATGGTGGATGAACCCGCCGAGTCCGGTGCACAGTCGGGCGTACAGCAGGGTGTCCAAGACCAGTGCGTGCCAGCCTTCGTCTACGGCCGGGGACGGCGCGATGCCGACGCGTGGGCACTTGGCCACGGTCGAGAGGAACGCCAGGGCCTCGGCCACAATGCGGCGACTCAGGTGGTGTTCCATGCCCGGGTTGCTGTCTCGCACGGTAGCGGCCACGCCCTCGAACTCCTCGGGCGTCAGCAGGTCCAGGGCCCGCACGGGCACGGCCGACGGCTCCGGGGGCATCGGGCCGGGTCCGGGCGGCTGATTGGGGCCGGGAGTGGTCATACTGGTGTCCTCCTCACACTGAGGCGATCGGTCACTGGTTAGTGGCCGGGTCGTTCGGTGGTGCGGGACCGCTCCGGTCGCTGCTCTCTGCCAAGATTTCGGCGACCGGAGCGGGTAGACGGTCGGTCAGTTCTGCTGCGGCACCGGATTCTCCGGGGAGTCGAGCCAGGCGGTCTGCCCGTGCGGGGTGGCAGTCAGACCGAAACGCTCATAGCCGGGGCGGCCTCGGTCATCCCACCAGCGGTAGGCGGCCTCCACCTCGTCCCAGAGCTTGCGTGGCCCGGACTGGTACACCTCGTACTCCGTGCGGTCTCGCACGTAGTCGGCGGACGCCCACGACTGCTTGTCTCGGCTGTACAGCCACAGCGTGTACGCGCCGTTGTCATAGCGCTCCGCTCGCCAGAACGCCCCGGGCACACCGAGCCCGATGACGAACTGCTGGAACCACTCGCCGGTGTCCCACGGAGACAGAGCAGTGACGCTCTTCTCTGCGTCAGCCGGCCAGGGCACCCCGCGCAGGTAATCGTCGAACGGTGGGCGCTCGGTTCGCTGCTGACGGATTCTCATAAAAGCCGATCCGCCGGTGAAGTGACCGACGGCCCGGCTCCGGTCCTCGTCCACGGCGAGTCGGACAATCTGTTCCCCGCCGTACTCGGTGCCGAGCGGGGCGACGATCACCGCACCCGGGGCGGCCTGCTCCAGCCACATCGGAGGGATCTCCAGCACTGAGCAGGTAGCGATGATCCGGGAGTAGCGTCCGCCCTCGGCCCACCCCTCCCGGCCGTCTCCCTCGATCACTGTCGGTGCGAGCCCCGCCCGGTGAAGGTTCTCCCGGGCTCCCTTCGCCACCTCGGGGTCGTACTCCACCGTGACCACGTTGGAGTCCCCGACGCGATGCGAGAGGAGTCCGGCGTTCCAACCCGTGCCGGTCCCGATCTCCAGCACTCGGTCATCCGGACGCACGTCCAGGTCTCGGAGCATGGAAACCACCATGGTCGGCATCGAGTTGGACGACGTCGGGGTGGTGCCGAGCCCGTCCCCCTCGTGCTCGCCGTCGTCCCACTGCGTGGTCAGTGGGATGTCCGAGTAGACCGCCCGTTCCCACGCCGCGGGGTCCGTCGCGCGGTCCACGAGAGGGTTCTGCCGTGTGCCGTCCGCGATGCCCGGCCAGATGCGGTCTGGGACGAACAACTCGCGGGGTACGGCCGTGAAGGAGGGGAGCCAGTCTGATGAAAGCGCGCCGCTGGCCACCAGCGCGGAGGCGAGCCCCTGAGGGCCCGCCTCCCTGTGCGTCTCGCCGGTCACTGGCTACTTACCGCCCGCCGGGTTCTGGCCGTCCGAGGTGTTGCCGCCCTCGTCCGAGCCCCCGCCGCCGTGCCCGGAGCCCTTGTTGCTGTCGTCCTGCTGCTTGCCGCCGTCACCGGAACCGGTGCCGCCACCACGCTTACCCATGCTACTACCTCCATGCTCGTCGTGTCCGGCGGGCGGATACCCGCCGGGTGGTGCTGCCCGTCCCGGCCGTTCTTCCCCAGGTCGGCCGGGACGGGGGACTGTGGGGCCCTGCCCGTCCCATCGGGGGGATTCGGGATGGGCTGGGCCCGGGGTCCGCTCGCGGCCGTCGAACGCCCCTTTCCTGGGCCCGCTGCGGTGGTCAAGGTCGGCGCGTCAGCGCCAGGGGTGGTTCTCCTCACGCACCCGGGCCAGCAGGCGCGCCCGTCGGGCCCGGTCCTCCGGCGACAGGGGCACCTCGCCGAACTCCTCCGGTGTGAGCACCGGCCTGGGCTCGGACGAGCGCACACGGGGCCACGGATGGGCGTGCAGCCACTCGAACGGGTTCACTGGTCCCAAACCCTCGACGGTGCCGTCCAGGGCCTCTTGCGGAGTCTCCTGGTCACTCACCGGCCACTCCCGACGCCACGCACTCCCCGCCCTCGATGTGACGGCGGGCCCGGCAGTCCGAGCAGGGGCAGGTGGCGCGTACGGCGTCGATCTGGAGCCGCGCGCCCACCGGCGGGGCCTGCCCGGCGGCATTGGCCGCCCGGTAGTCGTCCAGCGGGTTCCAGCCCGCCGGGAGCCTCGTCAACTCGAACTTGCTGGGGCCGGTCACGACCTCGCGGTACTCACGCTTGGGAGTGCGTTTCGCCATCGGTCTGTCCTCCTTCGCCGTGGCGGTGGGGGGTGCGTGACAGACCGTAGGGAGTCGACTACAGGCAGTGCCAGGAACTTGCGCCTAATTGCGCCGGTATCAGCGCAGGGCGTCTATGGCGCTGGTCAGCAGTGCACGCGCTTCGCCGCCGTAGACCGCCATCTGCGACAGGGCCAGGAACGCGGCTGCGTAGTCTCTGACCTCCCTTGGCTCCGTGTGCCGGAGATAGCCCACCGTCAGTTCGACGGAGACCACGGCATCATCGAACATGTAGAAGTCTTCGGCTGGAGACCGCGCGCGGTCCGGTCGCGTCGGAATGATTCCAAGGCTGATGCTCGGAGAGGTGCTGATGGCTATCAGATGCCCAAGCTGGCCAGCCAGCGTATCCCCGTCGCACACTGCCCCGCGCAGGACTGATTCCTCCAGCACCAAGGCAAACCGACGAGGGCCGGAGAACAGCATCCGCTGGCGCTCCATTCGAGCCTCAACAGCGGCCTCTACGTCGTCAATGGCGACTCGTGAACGCTGGATTGCGCGCAGGACGGCCGCTGTGTACTCGCGGGTCTGCACCATGCCGGGGACAACCTTGCTGGCGTACACCCGGAAATGCCGCGTGCGCTCGTACAGGTCAAACACCGACTCCTGGGCGGCTCGCAACCCAGTACGTTCCATACGCCGCCACTCGGTGTACAGCGAGTCCACGGCCCGCGCGGCTGCGATCAGGTCCGGGATCTGGCCCTCCGCGCCGCAAGCGCGGCACCATGCCCGGATATCGTCCTCGGACGGCGCGGACTTGCCGCTCTGGATTCGGGAGGTTTTGGCGGGATGCCAGCCACACCGTGCAGACAGTTCCTCGCCTTTGAGTCCAGCGTCCTTGCGTAGCTCGATGAGGCGGTTTGCCAGAGCCTTTCGAGCAGCGACAACGCTGGACGATGGCGACGACGACATGTGCTGACTGCTCGATGGTTGCTGGTATCAGAGAATCTTGTACTCGTCGTGCGGCGTTGCGCGCTCCCACACGGCCTCGAAGGCGTCGGAGCAGAGTTGAACGGCCGCCAGGTCCTCGGTGGCCTCGTTCTCCAACCAGTCACCGTTACCGGCGAAGTGACCCCACACGACGAGCCGGCCGTCGATTAGCCAGAAGTCGTTACCCGGCAGGGCGAGCGTGGACGCCTGCCGACGTGGAAGCCATCGGACCTGTTCACCCGCCGCGACGTTGGGGAACGTCACGTCGTACTCGTACCGGATGTACTCGCTCACCGGCTCGGACACGATCCGGGCCCGACGAACCTCCACGCCGCGCGAGACCGCCTCGGCCACCACGTCGAGCCACGGACGCCACCAGGCCGACCGGTCGGCCGGATCGTGCCGAATGCCTCGTTGCCATGCGTGAAGGGCCGGATCATCGAGCATGTAGCCGTCACGCATCTCCAGGTGAACGGCGGAGCGCTGAGCTGCTTTCAGCAACTCATCCGGCCTGGTCACCACCGTCCGAGACATCGCACGCCTTCCTGATCGCTTCGACCACATGTGCAGGCATTCGGACCACGGTCTCGTAGTCCGGCACGGTGCCCGCAGCCCGAACTTCTTCCTCGGCCTCAGCGTCGAGACGATAGCCCTGAAACAGCAGGTCCATGGTCTCCTCGTCAAGGAAGATGGTCGGGGAGTTCCCATCCGGGGACTTGTCGTCCTTCCAGATCAACCGTAGTGCCATGGCGCTCCCCCATGTCCAGTCAGTTGCGGCTACTTGCAAGACAGTCACTCCCATGGACAGGGAAGCCATCAAGAGGGCGTGCCGAAACGACGGGCAACTGAGTGCAGGACGTTAGGCCCAGAACGCACGAAAGGCCCCGGCTGCCCAGTTCGTTGGGCGGCCGGGGCCGGTGTGCTGGGGGTCAGATGCGGTTGCCCCAGCGGTGGGTGGCGAGGGCGCGGGCGGCGTTGGAGCGGCCGGCCGAGGGCTCGTCGGCGGGGAGGCGGACGCGGGCGATCAGGCGGCCCGCTTCGGCGCGCAGCTGGCGGGCTTCGGCGATCAGGGGGTGGGCGACCATGACCCCATGGCGGGTGCCTCCGGCGATCAGGCGCCCGTCCGCGCGGACCTGATCATCGCAGTGCGCGGCGTCGCGCAGGTGGTGCTCGGCGAGGCGGAGCGCGGCGTCTTCCTGGGGGTCCAACTCGATTTCCAGGGTGGCGAATCCGGCGCGTAGGTCGGTGATGATCTCGTTCAGCTGGGACCTCTTTCACTACTCTCGGCTCATGGGCGTGACGCTGTGTGCATGAGGGTTGGTTGACGCCCATGCGCATCGGTACTGGGCTGCTATGACGCCCCGGACAGGGAAGAGGCGCAGCGGGGAGTCGCCCCCCCGGGGTACAGTGATCCACTTCACGCGCTGACGTGCGCCGACGCCTCGTGTTTGATGGCAACTTGCGCGCTTCGAGTTGGCGAATGGCAACGCCAACTCGGCTTCACGGCAAGCTTGTTCGTAGGCGTGTGCTCGGCTCTGTGGTCGGCCGCGCTGCTTCACTCATGGGCGCGGATCGGGAGGGACAGGCCCGCCCCTCCCAATCTGCGTGTCGCGCCGGGACGACTCTCCTTTGCAGGTACAGCCTGTACCCGCTATTCCTCTGTCCGGGTCACCACGCCCGGCGGATCAGCCGCTCAGCCAAGGCCCGGTGGTCGGGCTTGGCGGGTGGTGGTCGGGTCGAGTCCCCCCGTGCCGAATAGTGGGCGCGGGGTGGTGGCCTCGGCCAGGTTGCGGCACAGCGCGTCCAGGTCCACGAACGGGCCAGCGGCGCGGGCAGCGTCGGCGGCGAACGGCGGCAGCGAGTACGCGGTGATGACCTGCTCGACCTCGGTGCGGCGGGTGTCCTCGGCGGCTTGGTGGGGTAGCTCGTCCGCCTCGACGGACGCGCCGCTGTGCTCCTCGCGGACGTGGGCCAACTCGGCCTCCAGGTCGGCGATTCGGGCATCTCGCGGGTCGGGCTCGGGCTCCGGCCGGCTGCCGGGCTCGGCCTCGGGTGCGGGGGTCGGCACGGCGTCGCGCTGGGCGGGGGTGTCGGGGTGGGCGACACCCCCGGGGATGGCCTCGGCGGGCGTGGGCATGGGCTCTCCGGTCTTCGTGGCGGGGCGGGCGACTGGTCCGTTTGGACCAGTAGGCAGCTCTGGGGAGGCGGGACGGAACCTCGTGCCAAAGGGCACGGGGTTCATTGCTTTGTCGGGCGGGAACCTTGGCCATTTCTCGCCAAGGTGTGCGCTCCACCCGGGGTCACGCCTTGGCGGGCGGGGTGACCGTGAAGGCGATGGCGCGGGCCGGGTCGATGGTGGCCACGCCGCACAGGGTGTCCACGATGGAGACCTCGGACTTCACGGACGGGTCGAAGTCCATGGTCACGCGTAGCGCGTACTGGTTGTCGGCGGCGGAGACGGAGCGGGCTCCGCCCTGCACCTCGCTGGGGGCGCGCACCGCGAGGGCATACGCGGTCTTGTGGAAGGCCACCGCGCCGTCCAGGTGCGGGGACACGACCACGCGGAAGCCGAACAGCTCGCCCATGGTGGCGTTGCGCAGCGCCTGGGAGTCTCCGGCCTCGTTGACCTTCTGGAGCTGCTCGACGTCCAGCAGGATGTTCTGCACGTCCGGGCCGATGGCAAGGAATCGAGCGGCGGCGGGGATCTCGCGGCGGGTGAAGTCGGCGGCAGCGGCGGTGAGCATCTTCACGACGTGGCCGGCCTCGCCGTGCTTGGCGTCGGCCTTGATCGCGCGGGCTCCAGTGGCCTTGCTGGCGGCGTTGAGCAGGGCGGCGGCGGACTTCTCGACGTAGGCCGACACGGCGTCCATCTGGGGCTTGAGGACCTGCTCGCCGAAACTCTCGATGTTGAGCGTCATGTCCTTGGTGGTGAAGGCGGCGGCGTCGGTCGGCTCGTCGGTCAGCTTCACCTGGACGTGGCCCTCCTCCACCTTGGTGTAGACGGTGGTGCCGTTGAAGTTCTGGGCGACGTGGCGCTTGGGGGTGCGCACCCGCACCACATCGCCCCGGCCGCCGGTGAACGCGGCCTCGGCGTCGCGCATCACGCACTCGCCGAGGACGGAGTTCGAGCGCATCAAGGCCAGGCTCACGGCCACGACATCGGTGATCTCGAAGGTGTTGCTGCTGGGCATCGGGAGGCGCCTTTCCTAGAGGTCCCACCATGGCGGCGGGAACGAAGAAGCCCCGGCCATCTATGGCGCGGGGATGGGCAGTTGGGGTGTGCTGGCGGTCAGCCGGCCGAAGCCGCGGGAAGCCCGTTGAACAGGTCGGCGGCGGTCGGCGGCCGGTGGCCCTCAGGGGTGCGGAACAGGCGGGCGTCACCGCTCATGAAGTGTGTGCCGGTCGTGCGGCGCAGGGTGAGCAGGGCGGACAGGAACGTGAACTCGGCGTCGGGGTTGGCCTCCCATGCTTCGTGGTTGACCACGTCTCGGTAGGTCAGTCCGAGCGCGTTGCACCACGTGAGGTAGTGCGTGGGGGTCGGGGTCTTGTCCTCGGCCTCCCAGGCGTAGACGGTGGCGAGGTGGACGCCGACGCGGTCGGCGACCTCGGTGACGGTCAGGTCCAGGGCCTTGCGGCGGGCGTTGAGGGTGATCGGGTGGATCATGGGGAGGGGGTTCCTTTGCGGTCGGGTGGCGGGGTTCATGATCACCAGGGGGCGTGGGGTGAAACGGCACGCTGGCGGCCCCACCCGCCCCGAATCTGGTGATCATGGTCGGGGGTCCGGGCGGGGTTCGGCCCGCTGCGGCAAGGGGCTCGGCGGGCCCAGGGGGCGTGCGGCCCCCTCCCTGGGGTCAGGGGGTCGGGGGGTTTGCGCACGTCACGACATCCCCCCGGATCTGAGGTGGGGTCAGGCGTTCGCGCGGGGAGATCCACTCGGACAGCAGCATGTCGCCCTTGTCGGTGTTGCAGTCCCAGCAGGCCCAGCGGAGATTGGCGATCTCCGTGAGCCCTCCGTGCGCCACCGGCCGGACGTGGTCCAGGACTTCGCCCGGCGTGGCCAGCTCGGGCGGGCAGTACGCACACCGGTCGCCGAACCGCTGTGACACGTTGCGGCGGATCGACTCCCGGCGGTCCTTGAGGCGGCGGCGCTGCTCGGCCTGGCAGGCGCGGCAGACGCCGTCGGGGAACTGCGTCACCTCCTTGCGGAAGCGGCAGCGTCGGCACGCACGGGGCTTCTCCCTGGGGTCTCTACCGGCCTGGCGGGCCTTGCGGTGGGCGTGCTCGGCGGCGCGGGCGCACTTCTCGGAGCAGTAGCGCCTGCGGGGGTCCGCCAGCGCGTCTACGACGCCGGTGCACCGAGGGTTGTGGCACGCCCGGGGGCCCTGTGCGGTGCGCTCCAGTAGCTCGGCGCGGCGGGCATCCTCACGGCGGCGCGCCCTGCGGTCGGCCGCGCACGGCTCGCAGTAGACGACCTGCCCAGCGCGGGCGGGTCGCCTGCCCGACGGCTCGCCGCACTCACCGCACAGCGCGGGGTCCGCAAGCTCTCTCAGCGCCGCGCGCTGGGACTCCTGCGCCAGGGCGAAGGCCCTGCGGCAGCGGTCGTCCGCACAGACCGGCTGTGGGCCGTCCCGGGCCCGGGGCCGCACCCCGCACACCCGGCACCGGGCCGTGGTGGCCTCCATCTCCGGCACTCCTCCCCCCGACGAAACGCGGTGATCATGAACAGGTGCAGACGTGACCGTTGCTCTCGCCTGCGGACGAATCCCGGAGCAAATGAGAGAGACCCCGGCGCAGTGCCGAGGTCTCCCGCGAAGCCGCCACGCACGTTCGAGTGCGCGCACCTGCCCACCTGTATTGAGAGGAAGCGGTTAACACCGAGCCCTCAACTCCCCACGAGAGAAGGTCTCATAGGTATTAAGCCGGGCCGGTTAACGGCTCCCCTCCCCGGCCGCCGGCTTCGGGGGCTTCCACCCACGCGGCTTCTTCCACACGATGTCCAGCCGGTCCGCCTTGAGCCGCGCCCCCGAGTACGGGGCCTTCTTCAGATACACCCGCTCGATCGCCAGCCGCAGCAGCTGACCCCGGTAGTGGCTGTCACCGGACTCCCACAGCTTCAGGCAGCGCTCGGGATCCCTGAGCACCGAGATGTCCGCTATCGGCTTGGCCACCGCCTCCCAGTCCTTGCGGGCGCTCTCCACGTCCTCCACCGCCGCCCGGCGCAGCTTGATGAACGTCTCCTCGCCGTCACGGCCGGTGTAGGCCCCGCCCGCGTTCAGGCGGTCCAGGCGGGCCACGGCCTCCTCCGCCAGCTTGATCTGGCCCCGGGCCTCGGACTCCTTCTGGCTCTCCTCCGGCTGCGAGAGGGCCACCCAGCCCTCGGCGACGGCCAGCATGACGGGGTCCAGCGGGCTGGCGGTGGTCAGCTTCTTGTGCCACTCCTGGGCGAGGACTCGTTCCACCGAGGCCCGCATGCCGGTAACCGGGTCGGGGCACGTGGTGACTCCGAGGCAGAGCGGGCCGCAGCGGAACGACTGGCCATGGATCGTCGCCGTGTGGCCCTTCTTCGGGTCACGGCCACCGCCGTCGCACCAGATGAGGCCCGAGGCGGGCGAGCGCTCGACAGGCTTCTCCTGTTCCTCCACGGTCGGCAGGTTCTTGCGCCGGTCGATCCCGGCCGCGATCCGGCGGTGCTTGTCGAACGTCTCCTGTGGGATGGTCTCCGCCCCCTTGGCGAACACGCGCACCGGCTTGCCCTTGGCGTTCAGGTAGAGGTGGTGATGCCCCTTCACGGTGAAGACCTGCCATCCGAGGTACACCGGATTACGCAAGATCTTGCCGACGGGGTTCGACCGGACGGGGCCGCCCCGAGACGAGCGGTACCCGTCGGCGGTCAGCCCCAGCGCGATCTTCCGGTTCGAAGCGCCCTCGGCGGCCTCGTTGTGGATACGCACGATCATCGGCCAAAGCTTGCCGGGCTTCAGCTTGCGCTTCTTCGTGACCTTGCACCCGATCGGCGCACCCGACAGCCACTTGCCCTCCTCGCGCTGCTGGGCCTTGGTGTCGCGGACCTTCTCCGACAGGACCCGGCTGTACTCGCGAGCGTCCTCCGCCTTGCCCACGATGCGGGAGCGGTCGGCGGGGATGTCGGTGTCCAGCCGGTCCAAGTCGAATACGAGCCGCTTGCCCGGCACGTCCAGGATCTTCAGCACGTCGCCCGCACCCTGACGGGAGTAACGGGAGGAGTCGTACACCCGCAGGCAGTCCGAGTCACCTTCAAGCAGCGCGTGCACCGCCGCGTCGAACTCCGGACGCTTCACGCCCTTCTTGTAAGCGCTCAGGTTCTCGCGGAAGATCCGCCGGATCTCGTACCCGTTGTCCTTCGCCCACGCCCGGCCCCGCACCTCCTGAGCCTTCAGGGACAGGATGTCCCGGGCAGCCGTACCCCTCACGACCTGGGACTTCCTGAGAAGTAGGTCGAGATAGCGCACCGGTCCGGCAGGCTTGCGAGCCATGGTTCCACTCTCCAGTCAGCGGCACGGGCCTGCATCCTGGAGGTGCAAGGGCAACCCGTCGCTCTGGGAGTCGGCGGCGAACGCATCCATCGCCTCGCGCGGGAGGGACCACTTGGCCGCGATCAGTTCGGCGCTGACGCCCTGCGGGACCAGCCCGCCGGGGTAGCGGGCGGCGACCGCCGCGCCGAACGGGTCCGCCCCGGGCGGCACGTTCGACCACATCGGCACCCGGCTCATCGACTCGATCCCGCAGGCCGCCATCACGTCGTACGCGCCCGCGAGCACGCCCTGGGCGGCGAAGTGGACGGCCTGCTGGGAGGAGCCGCACTGCCGGTCGACCGTGGTCGCCGGGACGGACTCCGGCAGCCCGGCCGACAGCCAGGCGTAGCGGGTGGTGTTCATCGCCTGCTCGGCGACCTGGTCGACGCAGCCGCCGATCACGTCGTCGACCAGCGCCGGGTCGATTCCGCTGCGCCCGATCAGGGCCCGCAGGGTGTGGGCGAGCAGTTCCACCGGGTGGACGCCGGAGAGCGCGCCTCCCGGTGCCACCGCCATCGCGGCCTCCTCCCGCTCCCCGGCCCGTGCCGGATCCGTCCCCCGCCCGGCACCCCGGGCGGCAGATGATCAGCATGATCCGCGCGGGCCGAGCCGGACAGGGCCAATCGGGAGTCAATGGACCGGCACCCCGGCCCGGCTGGCGCCCTACCCGGCGGCTGTCGCGAACTCGTTCTGCAGCCTGCGCAGCAGCGCGGTGCCCGCCGCGTCGGCCGAACGGCGGGTGTTGACCAGCACGACGACGCCCACCTGCTTCTCGGGATCGAAGGCCACGAAGGACCGGAAGCCCCCGGTGCCGCCGTTGTGCCAGATCTGCAGATGGCCGCCCTGGTGGGCGTGGAGACGGTGGCCCAGCCAGCCCAGATGCGTCCAGGCGAACGGGTTCACCCGGTGCCTCACCTCGCGGGTGAGCGCTATCGCGGGGGACAGCGGCGCCTCCCTCTCCCGCCCGGACGCCAGCTGCGCGCGCAGGAGTACCACCAGGTCGGCGGCGGTCGAGCGCAGCGCACCGGCGCCCGCCAGGTCGGCCAGGCGCCAGCCGGGTACGGGCCGCCCGCCCGGCGTGTGGCCCTGGGCGAGCCGGGCGGACCGCTCCCCGCCGACCGTCACCACGGTGTCGGCGAGCCCGAGCGGCCCGCAGACCTCCCGTGCCACCAGCTCCTCGTACCCGGTGCCGGCCCGGTGGGCGAGCGCCAGGCCCAGCAGCCCGGCGCCGAGGTCGGAGTAGCGGAAGCTGCGCCCGGGCGCGGCGCGCAGCCGGGTGCGGGCGAGCCCGGCCAGCAGGGCGTCGCTGGTGCAGCGGGCGTACGGATCGGGCCTGCGCGGGTGGAGCAGGGCGGGCAGCCGTGTCCCGGCGGGCAGGCGGGGGAGCCCCGAGGTGTGGGTGGCGAGGTGCCGCAGCCGTATCGCCTTGCCGCCCCTGGCCGGGACGGCGGCGCCGGCCGGCAGCGCGTCGGCCAGGGCGGCGGAGAGCGGTTCGTCCAGGGCGGCCGAACCGGTGAGCACCTGCCGCGCCAGGGCGAGCGAGGTGAAGACCTTCGTCACCGAGCCGATCTCGAACAGGGTGCCCGGGCCGGGCACGCCGCCGTCCGGACCGCCGGTGCGTCCGGCGCCGCGGATCTCCACCGCACCCCCGGCCAGCCCGGCGACCACCACACCGACCTGCTGGGCGGCGACCCGGTCGGCGGTCTGCTGGACAAGGCTGCCAAGATTGCTCATGACAGCGAGCCTAGGGCGTCTCCGGAGCCCGCCCCCGCCGCTTTCCGGGGGCAGGCGTCGGGGAGCCGACGAGTGCCGTGGGGTACCCGGGGGAGCGGCGGGGGCGGGGTTGCCGACGGCGGGCCGTCAGCAGCTCAGGTTGGCACCGGGGGTGGTGCCGAGAATCTGGGTGAAGCTCTGGTACGAGTTGATCCGGCTCTGGACCTGGGCGGGGTTGCCGCCGTTGCACTCCAGGGTGCCGTTGATGCTGCGGATCGTCTCACCGAAGCCGGCCCCGTTGACCATGGCGTTGTGCGGGGTCATCGTGCCCGGGCCGGTCTGGGTGTTCCAGTACCAGAGCGCGGTCTTCCAGGCGACGGCCGGGTCGGTCTGCACCAGGTTGGGGTTGTGCAGCAGGTCGATGCCCAGGGCGTCGCCGGCCGCCTTGTAGTTGAAGTTCCAGCTCAGCTGGATCGGACCGCGACCGTAGTACGCGGCCTGCCCGGCCGGGCAGCCGTACGGCTGCGAAGCGTCGCAGTAGTGCGGGTAGTTGGCGGTGTTCTGCTCGACGACGTAGACCAGGCCGCCGGTCTCGTGGTTCACGTTGGCGAGGAAGGCCGCGACCTCCTGGCGGCGGACGGTGTCGCTGCCGGTGGCGGCGAAGGCCGGGTAGGCGCTGGTGGCGTCCAGCAGGCCCTGGTAGGTGTAGAAGGGGTTGCGGTTCGGGAACATCTGGTTGAACTGGGCCTGGCTGACCGGGAATCCGCCCGGGTTGGGGGTCTGGGTCGGCGAGGGGGTGCCGGTCGGCGTGGTGCCGCAGGTGTACGGCTCCCAGTACCAGGTGCTGATCACCGGGTCGTAGCCCGGGTTGTCATGGGTGGCCCGGTAGAACCCGCCGTTGGTGTAGCGGACGATCGTGCCGGTGGTGTAGGTGCGCCCGGCGACCCAGTCGGGGTAGACGCAGGAGCCCTGGGTCGGCGTGGGGTCGGTGGGGCCGCCGCCGCAGGCGCCCTGGTCGGCCCAGACGCCGGTACCGGTGGTGCTCGGGGTCTCGTTCTGGGTCCACCACTTCGCGGACCAGTTGTGCCCGTTGTAGGAGACGGCCGCGCCGCCGGTGTACGCGGTGGCCGCGTTCCAGGGAGTGGCGCAGGCCGCCGCGTTGGCGGAGGCGGCGGGCAGCAGCAGCGCGACCGCCAGCGCCGTGACCACGGCGGAGACCAGCGCGAGCAGGCGTTTCAATGACACTTCATCACCCCTTGTGCGGTGGGGGCCGCACGGTCGTGGAGGTAGGGACTGTCGGGGCAGGGGGCCGGCCCCGTGCGAGGGCACGTCGTGGGGGACGGGCCGACCGGGGCTAGGGCCAATGCCGGTGACTTAATTCGTGTCTCGCTTGGTGATCGTGACGGTGGCTGGTTGGGGTGGTGGCCAGTTGCGGTGTTGGGCGCGTTTGAGGGG